>QXYP01000342.1:0-4294 GCA_009886815.1 Halieaceae bacterium | reverse complement strand
GTCCCACTCACGGGCTGGTAGGATATTCTCTAGAGCTTCGTTAGGCAGCGATGCCAAGGTTACTCTGACCTCGCCCTCTGGTGCGTCTTGCAAATTCAGGGCTTGCCGGTGCTCGGGAGTAATGTGCAGAAACCGCTCAAAATATTTTTCCGGATTCGGGCGCCTTCGGATATTCAGAAAATCGATCAGCTGAATCAATAGACGTGTCTGTCCATTGCTCGCCTCTCGCACCGCGTCAACAAGTCTCTTTAAACCTTCGATATAACGGTCATGTGAGATGCGCAGCAGTGGGCCACTAGGAATATCTCGAATACCCGTGGCCTCCACAACAATGGCACCGGGTTTACCCTGCGCAAAACGTGCATACCAATCGATTACGTCTTGGGTCACTTCCCCTGCTTCATTTGATCGCCAGGGCACCATAGCCGGTATCCAGGTGCGCTGCTCTAACTCAAGAGATCCAACAGTTATTGGAGAAAATAACTTTGCTGTGGCCGCTGCATCGCTACTCGGCCACTGCGCTACTTCTGTTTGATATTTAATACGTTGCGGCGGCTTCCACACGGTAATCAGCTCTCCAGCGCGGCCACACCGCGCTTAAGCTTGGTGAGATGCATCATAATTTGCTGATGCTCTGCCTGCGACAGGTCGCCCAGCATTTCCACCACCCAGCGTTCATGAGCAGCCGCCATATCAGCAAAACGACTACGGCCTTTATCGGTTAATGTCACGCACAGCGTTCGACGATTATCGGGAACGGGGCTACGGTCAATAAGACCCTCGCCCGACAGCTGATTGGCAATTCCCGAGACATTGCCTCCTGAAACCATCATGCGCTGAGACAACTCCCCCATTGTCAGCCCATCGGGCGCTCTATCGAGCTGCGCCATAAAATCAAAGCGCGGTAAGGTCGTTGCAAATTCTTCGCGCAAACGCGCTCGCAAGCGCTGCTCAATCATATTGGTACAGGTCAACAAACGCAGCCAGAGACGGATACTTTGATGATCCTCGATTTGCAGGCGAGACTCATGATTTAGCTCTAGCCCGGTCGCTTTGTCGTTCAAAATCGCTCCTTTTCTAGCGTGTCTCACCCTATTCAGTCTCTCGGGTTAGTCCACCTCATCCAAAGCCTATAATAACATTTTAAATATAAAATGTTTTGTTTATACTAGTCCAACATTTTAGATTTAAAGTATTTAAGTTGCGAGCGTTGGCGGAGAATTACTTATGAAAGTGGTTTGTGTAGGTGGGGGTCCCGCGGGACTTTACTTCGGCATTAGTATGAAGCTGCGTAATCCCGAGCATGAAATTGAGATTTATGAGCGCAACAAGCCCGATGATACTTTCGGGTGGGGCATCGTATTTTCTGATCAAACCGTCGACAACATTATGGCCAACGACCCTGTCAGTGCCCAAACGATTGTCGATGAATTTGTCCACTGGGACCTCATAGATTGCCATGTTTCGGGCGCAGTCGAACGTTCGGGAGGTCATGGCTTTATTGGGCTCGGCCGAAAACGATTTCTCCAACTACTCCATGCGCGAGCGCGTGACCTAGGGGTGAAGCTAAAGTTTGAGCAGGAGTTTAGCCTCGACGATATTGATGGGAAATTTGGCGACGCTGATTTGATTGTTGCCAGCGATGGTCTCAACTCTAAAATTCGCAACAGTAACCTCGACGTTTTTAAAAGCACTATAGAGACTCGCCCTAACAAATTTGTGTGGCTGGGAACGCATCAAACTTTCCGAGATGCGTTTACCTTTATATTTGAAAAGACCGACCACGGTTGGGTCTGGGCCCACGCCTATCAATTCGATGACAACACCTCAACGTTTATTGTTGAAACCACTCCCGAGGTCTATGACGCACTCGGCTTTGAACACATGAGCCATGCTGAAAGTGCGGAAACCTGCCGTAAAATCTTTGAGCAATATCTTGATGGTCATACGTTAATGACAAATTCCGGGCATGTTCGAGGGTCTGCCTGGATCAACTTCCCGGCGGTTTATTGCGACAACTGGATTAAAGATGACCGCGTTGTGCTAATTGGCGATGCCGCTCACACGGCCCACTTTTCCATTGGCTCGGGTACCAAACTGGGCTTAGAAGACGCCATTTCACTGGCCAAGCACCTCAATATTGACACCACGGTTCCTGCCGCCCTTAGGGCCTATCAGGATGAACGGAAAATCGACGTATTGAGACTTCAAAACAGCGCTCGAAATGCCATGATCTGGTTTGAAAATGTCCCTCGCTATATTGAAGCTTTTGATCTCAAACAATTTAACTACTCAATGCTGACCCGCAGTCAGCGGGTCAGCCACGAAAACCTTCGACTTCGTGATGCCGACTGGCTAGAGAGCATGGAACAACACCTGACCACGACCTATGGTGTGGATGGGGCAAAAGGCCCAACGCCACCGATGTTCCTCCCCTTTCAACTGAAAGATATGAAGCTCAATAACCGAGTCTGTGTATCACCCATGTGTATGTATAGCGCCACCAATGGTCTCCCTGATGATTGGCATCTGGTGCATTACGGCAGTCTTGCTAAAGGCGGTGCTGCTTTGGTTTATACCGAGATGACCAACATTAGCGCTGATGCACGAATCACTCCCGGATGTACTGGCATCTGGAACAAGGAGCAAACTGAGGCCTGGGCTCGAATCACCCGCTTTGTGCACAACAGCACTCAGGCAAAAATGGCGATTCAAATTGGCCATGCCGGTCCCAAAGGCGCCACTCTGGAGCCCTGGAAATGGAACCCCGCTATACTCGACGAGCCATTACCGGTGGATCAGCAGTGGCCTTTGTTATCGGCAAGCAACCAACCTTTTGACGACTACAGCCCTATTCCTAAGGCAATGACGCGCGCCGATATGGACCAAGTTCTCAAACAGCATGTCGACGCCGTCAAACGCGCGCATGACGCTGGGTTTGACATGATTGAAATGCATGCGGCTCATGGCTATTTACTGTCATCGTTTATTACCCCCGCTCTGAATAAGCGCGGTGACGAATATGGCGGCTCACTCGAAAACAGAATGCGCTACCCCCTCGAGGTCTGTGCTGCTATGCGCGCAGCGTGGCCCGCAGAAAAGCCCATGTCAGTGCGCATATCTGCACACGACTGGCTGGGCACTGAGGGCATTACCGAACAGGACTCGGTGGCGATCGCAACGGCCTTTATAGCGGCCGGTGCCGATATTGTTAATGTGTCAACGGGACAAACAAGTCATGAGGCCAAACCTCAACCCGGGCGCATGTTTCAGACGCCACTCTCCGATCTGATTCGCAACGAGGGGCGCGTACCAACGATCGCCGTCGGCAACATTTATGAAATCGATCACGTTAACAGCATTATTGCTGCGGGCAGAGCTGACCTTGTGTGCTTGGCGCGTCCGCACCTAGCAGATCCAAACTGGACACTGCATGCGGCTGCAGAAATGGGATACCGAGGACAGGGGGCGACTGAGCCGCACCAATACTTTTTAGGTTATCGACAGGCCCATACCCTCGCTGAGCGCGCTCGAGAGGCCACCTCATGAGTCGTCATGCGCTCATTACCGGTGCCGGTACCGGAATTGGCGCCGCCATTGCCACGCAACTCCATGGTGAAGGCCACAAGGTATCCTTGATAGGTCGGCGCCTTGAGCCTTTGGCAGCACTGGCCGAAACATTGGGCAGCGCCTGCGTAGCGATTACCGGCGATGTCACCGATCGAGAGAGCGTTGAGAAAGCCTTTGCTCTGGCCACCGACAGCTTCGGCCCCGTAGAAATCTTGATTAACTGTGCCGGTGTCGCACCCACAGCCCCCTTTCATCGCATGGAATTTGCCGACTGGCAAAAAACGCTGGACGTCAATCTGAACGGCGTATTTCACTGCACTCAAGTGGCCTTAGGCGATATGAAATCTGCGAGCTGGGGCAGAATCGTCACTATTGCGAGTACCGCCTCACTAAGGGGTTTTGCCTACGTCAGTGGCTACTGTGCGTCCAAGCACGCCGCCCTGGGTTTGACCCGTGCCCTGGCACTTGAAACTGCTCAGCTAGGCATTACAGTCAACGCTGTCTGCCCTAGCTATGTCGATACTGATATTGTGCGTGAAGCCATTCAGGAAATTATGACGAAAACCGGGCGCAGTGAAGCTGAGGCGCTACAACACTTTACGCAGAGCAGCCCTCAGGGCCGGCTTGTTGAAGCCAGTGAGGTTGCCGCATCGGTGAGCTGGCTGTGCTCTGAAAATGCCGCAAGCGTTACGGGGCAAGCGATTGCCATTGATGGCGGCAGCAC
>QXYP01000341.1 GCA_009886815.1 Halieaceae bacterium | reverse complement strand
TCGATTACCCTTGGCGTTAACGTTCGGGGAGAAGAGCTTTCAGCACTGCAAACCGCAACAGACTCCGCAGTAAGCAACATCCTGGCCCGGCTGCGAGCCCTCGGCATCGAAGACAAGAATCTTGCGGCAACCTATATCCGCATTTCACCCCGCTACCGCTACGACAAAGCACAGCAGCAGTCTGTCGCCAATGGTTATGAAGTTTCACGTGATATCAACGTGACCGTACATGACCTGACCCTACTGAGTCAGGTCATGAGCGAGGCCAGCAGTGCCGGCATCAACATTGTAAGCCCTCCACAGTTATCGAGCTCAAAGCGCGAGGAGACCTACTTAAAAGCGTTAGATTTAGCCGTTCATCAAGCAACACAGCGGGCTCAGGTGCTTGCAGACGCCGCAAACGTTGACCTAGGGCCAGTCATTCGCATGCGCACACAGCGTCAATCCTACCAGCCTGAGCGGGCACCCATGGTGATGCGGGCCATGGCATCCGACTCTCCCGAAGCCACATACCAACCCGGAGAACTGGTGATTTCGGCCAGTGTAGACATAGACTTTGCAATATCACCCTGAATCAACTTCAGTTACTTAATACACTTGGAAATTGAAGCCCTGACCCCTATTATTCACTTATAGCAAGAATCTATTTTCGCAACGGGAGTGTGAAATGAGCGACAAGCCAGTTTTTTCATCGCAAGTCGACGTATTAGGCGCAGACAGTGCCGTCAGCACCAACAAGGTTCTGAGAAATACCTACATGCTGCTGGGCATGACCTTGGCATTCAGCGCCGCAACAGCGGGCACGTCAATGGCACTGGGTCTTTCGCACATGACGGGCCTGGTGTTAATGCTCGTTGGCTTTGGTCTACTATTTGTGGTCAACCGCATGGCCGATAGCGCCAAAGGTCTACCCGCCATTTTCGCCTTCACCGGGGTTATGGGTGCTGCACTAGGCCCCATGCTTAACTATTATGTCGCCCTGCCTGGGGGCCCCAGTATGATCATGCAGGCTCTAGGCGGCACGGCCCTAGTATTCTTCAGCTTGTCAGCCTACGCCCTCAACAGCCGCAAAGATTTCAGTTACATGGGTGGATTCCTCATGACGGGACTCATCGTGGCAATTGTGGCAAGCATTGCCAACATTTTTCTGGGAATACCAGCACTCTCACTCACTATTTCAGCCGCGATCATTATGATTATGTCGGGTTTAATTCTGTTTGATACCAGCCGTATTATTAACGGTGGCGAGACCAACTACATACGTGCAACCGTTTCGCTCTACCTCAATATTTATAACCTGTTCATACACATGCTCCACCTCATCGGTGCCTTCGGCGGCGGTGACGACTGAAGTGCACGCAAGGCTCAAAACCCCGGCATTCCCGGGGTTTTTTTATGGGAGTATCACCGTGAGTAGACTACACAGCTACACAGTTCGACCATGAAATTTGCCTTGGTAGTTTTGGCTGCGCCCGAATCGAGCCTCTGCCATTTCCGTGCTCAACAATTTGCAAGGGCTCTCCCCAAAGCGAACATCACGCTAACGCGTGTTTTTTTCTACGGCGAAGGGGTGCGCGGTGCCACCACCGAAAACGGCGAAACTCTGAAGGGTTGGTCAGAGATAGCAGCTAGCCAAGGCTGTGATCTTGTACTCTGCAGTGCCTCAGCAGAAAACTGTGGCTTACTCGATCCTCCAGCCCCCTTCACCCTCATGGGGCTCGGTGCCCTCATGGAGGCAGGTCATGACTGCGAAAGGGTGATTAGTTTTGACTGACACCTGCACTTGGCTAATACGCATCCAGACGGCACCTTACGTGAGCCCCAAGGCCGCAATGGGTATTGACGCCACCCTCGCCTGCGGCGCCTTTGGCCAAAGCGTGGCTCTGGTGCTGGAGGGCCCTGGTGTTGAATTACTCTCCCCACCTAAAGAGCCCGTAGACGGCGGACGGAACCTCTTTAAGTTAATAGCGTCGCTTCCTCTATATGATATTGAACAGGTTTATCTGCGCACAGAAAACCCTAGCGACGTTCCAAAAGGAGAGTTTGCTACATTAAAGATCTTGCCTGTAACCTCCGGTGAGTTAGCGAGCCTGATCGCGAACAGCCGACACGTATTGAGTTTTTGATGGCTTTACACCTACTGCACAATCCCCTTCGATTCATGCCACTCGTGGCTACCTTTAAGGAGGGCGATGCGATCATTCTTTTCGATCAGGCGCTTCAGCAATGGGCTGATCTCGACGCGCACGCTGTGCGGTTAATCTCTGAATCTGTCTATGCGCTCAGCGCAGAATGCGAGCAGACTATGCAGAAAAGCCCTCTCAATGGGGTGAAAAAAATAAGTTTCGACGACTGGGTAGAGCTCGCCATTGAGCACCCCCAGCAGGTTAACTGGGTCTGATTCTATGACTGAATTAGAACTGGATTTGTTATGCGACGAGCGCGGATTTTTGATCGACTCCCATCTTTGGGTTGCAGAAATTGCTGAGGCCTTAGCCGCAAAAGAAGGCATACACCTAACCCCGGCACACTGGGAAGTACTAAATTTGCTCAGATCATTTTTTAGTGAATTCGGGGAGTCACCGGCCAATCGTGCCCTTGTTAACTGGGTTAAACGCCATGCCGGATCTGATAAAGGCAAATCAATTTATCTGATGCACTTGTTTCCTGGCAGTCCTGCGCGTGTTGGCAGCCGAATTGCGGGCCTTCCAAAACCCAAGAACTGTTTGTAGGCCCTATATTTATGCCCCTTAGTGCTATCCAGCCCGACGCCTACGAACAACTGTTGAGGTCAAAAATTTCCCCCCTCGAGAAAGCTTTTGCGGCGCTGGGGGCACCCACACCGATGGTGGTAGCTTCGCCACCACTCGCATATCGACTACGTGCTGAGTTTCGGATGTGGCACGATGGAGAAGACCTGTTCTACGCGATGTTTCGATCGGGCGCCCCCAAGGAACCCATTGCTATAAACAGTTTTCCTATCGCCGCTGAACCTATTCAGCAACTGATGCCCGAGCTCTTACAGAATCTTCGCAAGAACACGCAGCTGCGCCAAAAGCTATTTCAAATCGAATTTCTCAGCACTTTATCCGGCGATATGCTGGTGACACTTATCTACCACAGAGCCTTAGGGGATGTCTGGGAAGTCGAGGCCAAATTACTCGCCGAGCGCTTAGGCATAAAGCTTATAGGGCGCAGTCGTAAGCAGAAAAGAGTTTTAGCGGAGGACAGCGTCAACGAGATACTTTGCGTGGGTAATAAGGAGTTTCATTTTAAACAGCCTGACCAGGCTTTTACCCAACCCAATGGCCACGTTAATCAACAGATGATTGCCTGGGCAGATCGCGCCTGCAAAAATTTATCCGCAGACCTACTGGAACTGTACTGCGGAATTGGCAATTTTACTTTACCCCTAGCACATCGCTTTCATCGGGTTATCGCTACCGAGATTTCAAAAGTTGCTACCGCAGCCGCCATTGAAAATCGCGAGAGTAATGGCATTGTAAATGTTGAGTTTGCCAGGCTATCTGCAGAAGAAATGACGGAAGCCATGTCCGGCGCACGGATCTTCCGGCGACTGGCTCACCTCCCCGTTCCCTTGGCTGACTATCAGCTCGACACGCTGCTCGTTGATCCCCCCAGAGCCGGGCTCGATGAGGCTACGCTCGCTCTGGCAGGTCGCTTTAACAACATTCTATATATCTCCTGTAATCCTCAAACATTACTCAGCAACCTCACGGTGCTGCAAACGACCCACGAGATTACCGATCTTGCATTTTTTGACCAATTTCCCTATACCCACCACCTTGAAAGCGGCGTTTTACTCACCCGGAGAGCACCATGACCGTTTTAACCGACAGCGATATCAGCACCTGGCTAGCCGCCCAATCTGCCTGGCGAATACAAGATGGCAAGCTAGCGCTAAGTCTTCAATTTCAGGACTTTAGTATGGCTTGGGGATTTATGTCCCGAGTTGCCTTAATCGCAGAACAGCAGCAACACCACCCTGAGTGGTTAAATGTGTACAACCGCGTTGAAATCGCACTTGTTACCCATGATGCGGGCGGATTGACGGATAAAGATTTAAATCTGGCAACGGCTATTAATGGACTACTGGCAGACTCAGGAACTTGATGATCGCTGCCGATACGCCGCTTTCATCTAACATTGGGGCGTGCCCTACACCCGGGACCTCCAAGAACTCCATGGCACCATGACGCCGCTGCATGTCCTGTGCACAACTTGAATCCAGCAAATCACTCAAGGCCCCTCGAATCAGTAAAGCGGGCGTACTGATCAATGTATCAAACAAAGCCCAAAGGTCCTCAGGTTGCAAACCTGATGTGGCGCTAGACAGCGCTGCGGTAATGTTGGGGTCGTAGTCTAAGGTCACCTCGCTGGAATGTTGAGAGCATGCTCTTGCGGCAAATCTCAGCCAGTCTTCTGAGCGGTAATGAGGAAAAGCGGTGCTGTTAACCTGAGCCAAATGCTCCGCTGCGGCTGACCAGTCTGGAAATTGCATTTTAGAGCCTACCGAACCTTTGATGCGTTCTAGGCCTTGGGCTGCAATCACTGGCCCAATATCATTTAAAACGACCCGAGTGAGGCGCGATGGTGCGAGCGCACTAATCCCCATTGCCATGAGCCCCCCCATGGAGGTTCCGACAATTGAAAATGTGTCGACTGCCAGCGCGTCAAGTAATTGCAACGTGTCCATGATGTAAGTCTGAGGCGTGTAACGCTCGACTTGTGGGTCTGAGTCAGAACGACCACGCCCCCTTTGATCGGGCACAATTACCCGGTGAAATGGCTGAAGTAGTGGAGCAAAATCTTCAAAGTCTCGACTGTTACGTGACAACCCATGCAAACAAACGACGACCGGGGCATCGGAACCTGGACCGGGATAATCTCGAGCGTAAAGGGTTAACCCATCGTCGGTTTTAAAATGAATATTGCGAAAATAAGGGCTGCCCATACTCAAGTCCTATGTCGAATCGTAATACTTAACCGGGGTATTTAGCTTTAAGGGCTTCGTAAACATCAGAAGGAAAATCGTTAGATTGACTATCGAGCACCTCCATGAGCTCAGCAAGATGTTCGTTATCTTCCCGACCTTCCCATAATTTTAGGTAGCTGCCCTCTTTGTACCCATGATCCTGTCGAAAAAAATTGAGCACATTCTTTCCTACGTAGTGCCTATACAGCTCATCAAACGATAAGTTGCAGGCCTGCATTAGCGCGGTGAAGCGCACCACCGAAAAACTCTGGGTTTGTAAGCTATCCATGGCTAGCGCTTCGGTAGCTTCTCTTACACCTAGGACCCCGTCATGAGCCGCCTGTAACTCAGAGGCTACACGCGCTGCGAGTTGCTCAATCTGCGTATCGGACCGAAAAAGCGCGCTAAGCCCGAAGTGCCAAATATCGATAACTTCCAAGCGAACCTGACTCATATCGGGTTCTTGCTTCTTCCACCATTTATACCCGTAGTGATCCATCAGCTCACCACACTCAATCCATATCGCCCGATACCATTCAAAATTTTGATTGATCCAGTCTTCGTGTACTCGAGTGTTCATTCGATGCTGCATAGACAGCATAGTTTCCAGCGCCTGACGCATAGTTCATTGTCCCCAAAAGATTGTTATCGCCCACCAACCTAGGATTGTCACAATTTGGCAGGCGCAATGATACCCACTTTTGCTTCAACCGCGGTTTACAACTCGCTGGATTTCCCTCCCATGCGTTCAGGTTTCATCGGGGAGAATAAAAGAGCCAATGTATAGCGAATAGGCCCATAAACCCACACGCCTCCTCCGGTGCGGAGCAGCACCCTCCTCGCTGTCACAGGATAAATAGCATTCACCTAAGGCGCTTCGACGGGATAGCACAGACGGCAGCATTAGATCACCGAAAGACCCCTAGAAATGGTCGAAAGGCCACCGTAGGGCGTGCTACCGTGTGTCCCGCTGGGGCCAGGCCGCCAGCATTTGAGGCTTCATTTTTTATTAAGAGACCCGCGAGAGCTACTTCCAATTTATTACTGTTTCGCAACACATGAATCTAAAGGAGCATACCGTTTTATGTCACATTCCACCTCTGACAGTGACGCCGTCAAACAACTCAACAGCTTCCGCCCGGAATTTATCGAGCTACTGGGCGGGCGGGTAATCGCTGCTGATATATAGGCTCG
>QXYP01000340.1:2956-6790 GCA_009886815.1 Halieaceae bacterium | reverse complement strand
CGCTGCGCTGGCGGCCCATGAGATCTGGGAAGCCCGGCTAAATTAGATAAACAAATAAACGCCGGCTAGACCAACGGAGCCCAGCACAACCGTGTAGGGCATTGCCATAACCACCATCCGGCCGTAGGACAGGCGAATTAGCGGAGCCACGGCTGACGTCAACAAGAACAAAAACGCGGCTTGCCCGTTCGGGGTGGCGACACTGGGTAAATTGGTACCGGTATTGATGGCAACCGCCAAGCTGTCGAATTCTGCACGGGTAATTTCGCCGGCGTCCAGAGCCGCCTTAACTTCGTTGATATAAACCGTAGCAACGAAGACGTTGTCAGAAATCATCGATAAAACACCATTGGCGATGAAAAACATCGAAGGACGAATGCTGGCATCAAGCTGCAGTACCCAATCAATTACTGGGGTAAATAAATGCTGCTCATGAATCACCGCGACAATGGCAAAGAACACCACCAGTAGCGCAGTGAAGGGCAGGGCCTCTTCAAAGGCATGCCCAAGTTGATGCTCCTCCGTAATGCCGTTAAAGGCCGTTAGTAAAACGATCACTAGCAACCCAATAAGTCCTACCGCTGCGAGGTGTAGCGCTAAGCCTATGACCAATATGACAGCGACGCTGGCTTGGATGACTAATTTTGCATTGCTACGCGGGGTTGCCTTAGCCGCTTCCCCTTCTTGGAACTCCTCCAGCACGGTTCGAACTCGAGCGGGTAGTTGAGCGCCATACCCAAAGGAGCCCGTCATTTCCAAAAGCAGGCAGGTCAAAAGGCCCATGGCGAGCACCGGCATCGTTACTGGCGCCATTAATAGGAAGAACTCAATAAAATCCCAGCCAGCTACCGTAGCAATTAGCAAATTCTGCGGTTCTCCGACGAGGGTGCAAACACCGCCTAAGGCAGTGCCTACGGCACCGTGCATCATAAGACTTCGTAGAAAGGATCGAAAATTTTCCAAATCTTCGCGGTGATTATCGTGAACGCTGTCGTCATCGGCATGGTCGTGGTCATCCTCGCCATGATGTTTGCCAGATGCCACTTTGTGGTACACCGAGTAAAAGCCCACGCTGACACTGATCAAAACAGCGGTCACGGTGAGTGCATCTAAAAATGCCGACAAAACGGCAGCGACTAAAGAAAACAGCAGCGACAGTACCTTCTTAGATCGTACGTTGAGCAGGATTTTTGTGAATACAAAGAGGAGCAGGTCCTTCATGAAGTAAATGCCTGCCACCATGAACATGAGTAGCAGGATGACCTCAAAATTGGCAGCGGTTTCGTGATACACCGTGTGGGGATCGGCCATGCCAATAACAATAGCCTCAATAGCCAATAGTCCGCCGGGCTGTAGCGGGTAGCAGCGCAGTGCCAGTGCAAGGGTAAAAATGAACTCTCCGATGAGTACCCAACCGGTGATAAAGGGGCCTGCGACGGCGAGTAAAATAGGATTTAGTATTAAGAAGCCGATAATGGCCTGCTTATACCACGTGGGTGAAGAGCCCAAAAAGTTATGCCAAAACGCCTGCCGCACTGATTCTTGCATGGAAAAGCCTTGTATTGTTATTGATTGGGGTTATTACGGTGCAATCGCGAAAAACGATGATGTTTCTGGAGTTTATGGAAAAAAAATAGAATTGATACCCTCTTTAACGACATTTGACGACTTGTGCCGGTCTCCCGGTGTTTCTACTATGCAGCGGCACTAGGGAGTAAGACATGCTTGAAATTAAAACTATAGATGAGTCACCCGCGGCAAGTGATTACATTTTTATCTTTGTAAAAGATAACGCGGTGATTTCACTGCAGCGCCCGCCAGATCAGTTTTGGCTGCGAGGTGAGGTCGAGGGAGCTTTTGGCGATGTGGGTGTTGGCGCCCCTTTGGGTTATTGGGCCGGACGACCTAGCTATGCAATTGAAGTGGATGCTCAGTGCCTCAACGTTATGGAGCATATGTCAGGTAGCTTGTACTCACTCTTTGGGCGGGTTTCTGATGTGATTTTTGCGGCCTATGGAAGGGCGCTGCAAATGCTAGCCTGGCAACGTGATCATCAGTTTTGTGGGCGCTGCGGTACACTTACCGCGCCCACTGACGGGGGCAAGGCCCTTGCCTGCGTAGATTGTGGGCACAGTGCTTACCCGAGACTGAACCCCTGTGTGATTGTTGCGGTGGGGAGAGGTGAGCAGTTGCTGTTAGCGACAGCAGCCGGACGTGCAACCGGCTTTCATAGTACGCTTGCAGGGTTTATTGAGCCGGGTGAGTCTGCTGAACAGGCCGTCATTCGGGAAGTTCAGGAGGAGGTGGGTATTGGCGTTAACAATGTGCGCTACTTTACCTCTCAGCCTTGGCCTTTCCCCAGTCAACTGATGCTCGGTTTTTTTGCTGACCATAGCGATGGTGAGATTGTCATCGACCCGACTGAGATTGCGCATGCGGACTGGTACGGCCGAGATGATTTGCCGACAGTGCCACCCCCGCAGTCGATTGCGGGCCAACTAATTCATCATTTTTTTGCTACGCGTTAGTCATATGCTGTCACTAACGTCTCGAAGGGAGTCGTAATGGAGTTTTTTCAAGAAATTGGTCTTTTTTTAGCGGAGGCTGTGATTCTTGTTACGGCGATTATCGTCGTGATCATTGCTATAGCCGCAGCGAGTCAACGCCGTAAAGGTGGTGAAGAAGGCTACATTGAGGTCCGCCGTCTTAATGACCGATATACAGCTTTTCACGATGCCGTGCGCAGCTTTACCGAGCACGCAGAGACCCGCAAAGTTCGTGAGAAAGCTGAGAAGAAATCGGCTAAAGCGGAGCAAAAACAGGCACGGCAGCAGGCTAAAGAGGAGGCCGGTAACGAGGACGGGAAGCAGGGCGATGGTCGACTCTTTGTACTTCGATTTCAGGGCGATATCCGCGCAAGTGAAACCGAAAGTCTGAGAGAGGAAATATCGGCTATTGCCCCTGAATTACGTGCCGGTGATGAGGTCTTACTGTGTCTCGAAAGCCCGGGCGGAATGGTGCACAGCTACGGATTAGCGGCAAGCCAATTACATCGCATTCGAGCTACCGGCGCCTCACTCACCGTGGCTGTTGATAAGGTTGCCGCGAGTGGCGGATATATGATGGCCTGCGTTGCTGATCGTATTATATCGGCTCCTTTTGCCGTCATTGGGTCGATTGGTGTGCTTGCCCAACTGCCCAACTTTCACAGGCTGCTTAAAAAAAATGACGTCGACTTCGAATTATTAACGGCAGGAAAGTACAAGCGCACCTTAACCATGTTTGGTGAGAATACCGATGATGGTCGGGCGAAGTTCGTTGAAGACCTTGAGGACACGTACGATCTATTCAAAGACTTTGTGGTGCTTAATCGGCCGGTAGTAGACATTGAGGCTGTTGCTACAGGGGAGATTTGGTACGGCCAACGTGCATTGGACCAGAACCTGGTCGATGAACTCGCTACATCAGACGCTTACTTGCAAACTCGATTGGGAGAAATCGAGGCTTTTGAGGTTCGCTATGTACCCAAAAAAAGCTGGCAGGAAAAATTTGGCATGGCGGCAGAGGCGGGGATCGAGCGTACCTTTTTACGTCTGTGGCAGCAGGGCGCTTCGCGGTTCTTACCTTAAAACTGCGGCTTCTGAGCTCTCATCACAGCTAGGCTGTTGTAATAACGCATTGTCGACGAGGGTGTTTTGATCTGCATCGGTGCTCGCTAAAACTGCGGCAGAGAGTGCCTGCTCGCAGCGGTCAGGTGCTGGCGCCTGTGTACTTTGGCTCAAAACATAAACGAGAAGCACGACGGTAAAGGTGCTAACAACGCCACTGAGAAGC
>QXYP01000340.1:0-2946 GCA_009886815.1 Halieaceae bacterium | reverse complement strand
TGCCCCGTTTAGTCATGACTCCGCGGCCAATTCAAGCACCGCTGCATGGTGACTGAGATACACACTGCCCCCGAGTTGTCGCAATAACGCGCTCCGTTTAAGCGCATCCATGACCGGCCCTTTCACTTCGCTAAGGTGCAATTTCACATTGCGCTCCATCAAGCTAGCGTTTACTTCCTGCAGGGCCTCCACGGCGCTGAGATCAATCATATTTACTGCAGGGCACATCAAAATGACGTGTTCTATACCCTCTCGCTGTAAGAGCTCAGTGTCAACAATCTCCTCGAGAAACGCGGCATTCGCAAAATATAAGCTTTCATCAATTCTAATCGACAGGATATTGTCATGTGTGACCACGTTATGGCGGTCAATGTTGCGATAATGCTCGGTACCGGGGACTGTCCCCACTATGGCAAAGTGAGGCCGCATAGTTCGATATAGATGCAGTGCGATGCTGGCACTGACCCCCGAAATCACCCCAATTTCGACCCCCAATAACAGAGTCATTGCGATGGTAATAGCGATGGCCATAAAGTCTGCCTGATCGTAATGCCACGCCTCCTTAATGATTCTCCAATCGATAAGACTGGTAACGGCAATCACGATGGTTGCGGCTAGGGTCGCCTTGGGAAGGTAATACAGCACCGGTGTTAAAAACAAAGCGGCCAAAGCAATACCCATTGCTGTAAAGACAGAAGCCGCCTGGGTTTTAGCCCCCGCATCAAAGTTGACCACTGAACGGGAAAAACCACCGGTTACTGGAAATCCACCCGAAACGGCCGAGGCAAGATTGGCGGCCCCCAGTCCTATGAGTTCCTGGTTGGCATCGACACGTTCACGGCGCCTTGCCCCCAATGTACGACCCACCGAAACAGACTCAACAAAGCCAATCAGAGCGACTAGGAGTGCTGGAAATATCAGTTCACGGATAACGGTCCACTCAATATGGGGTTGTGAGAACGCTGGCATACCCTGGGGAATAGTTCCCACCAAGGCAACACCTCGGGCATCAAGTTCAGAGGCGTATGCGATAAATGTGCAGATGGCAATGATCGCCACGGGCGCACTTTTGGCAAGGGTTTGGGAGAGCATGGGCCCCAGTCCAAAACGCGCTAGCAGTGACGCCAAATAACGGCGGCTCAACTGCAAAAATATGAGGCAAAAAACGCCTATACCAAGCGTGTAGGCATTGGTTTTACCCATCATAGTGATGAGCGAGAACCCCAGTTCGGGAAGTGTTTGTCCTGGCGCGTCGATACCAAAAATATGACTGAGTTGACTGAGCGCAATAATGATTCCTGACGCGGTGATAAATCCTGAAACAACGGGATGGGATAAGAAGTTGGTGACGAAGCCAAATCGAATGAGGCCCAGCAGTATTAAGATAAGTCCACTGAGCAGGGCCAGAGTTATTGCGGCCGTTGCGTAATCGACAGTACCTTGTTGGGCCACCTTGCCCACGGCCGTTGCCGTCATCAGCGACACAACAGCGACAGGCCCAACCGATAGGGTTCGGCTGCTTCCAAAGGCCGCATAGGCAATGAGGGGCAGAATGCTGGCGTAAAGTCCCATCTCCGGAGGCAAGCCCGCCAATAACGCATACGCGAGGGACTGTGGAATGAGCATGATGGTCACTATCAGGGCAGCAACCAAGTCACTACTCAGCGTCTGACCATCGTAGTTACGCAACCAGTCTAGGCAGGGCAGTTTAGACACGCGCATCACCGGTGTTCATGTTATTGGCGTTTGTCACGAACTGAGTCAGGCGCTATTTTCAGGCTTCACTAGCCACTCACGCCCTTTCAGCATAGCGTTCCAATAAAGCCAAGGTAGCCCTCGGGCTTTCAGTAGCCATGCCATCACCGATGGATATTGGCCATCGATGAGCCACTTTGGAAAGCTGGGAAGCAGTTTGCCACCGTATCCAAACTCAGCCAGAACAATTTTGCCTCGCTCCACGGTCAACGGGCATGACCCGTAGCCGTTGTAATGGCTCAGGTCGCTACTTTTGCCAGCATGAGAGAGTAGGTTGGTGGCCACAACAGGGGCCTGAGCCCTAGCTGCCGCTGCGGTCTTTGCGTTGGGCGCGCTAATGACGTCCCCCAAGGACCAAACATTTTCAAAGCTGTTGCTCTGAAGAGTGTCTGGGTCTACGTCGACCCAGCCCTCAGCATTTGCGAGGGGCGACTGACGAATAAATTCCGGCGCACATTGAGGAGGGCAGACGTGGAGCATGTCGAACTCAGACTCAATAAGCTCTCCCGCTTGATTTTGAAAGGTGGCTACTTTTATATCGCTGTCAATCTTCTTAAGGGTGTGTTGGAAGTGCAGTGCAGCGCCATATTTTTCGATGTATTTCATGAGTGCCGGCACGTAATGAGCCACGCCAAACAAGCCGGGGGTCGAGGTATAAAAGCCAATATCGATATTGCGAATGACCCCTTGTCGCATCCAGTGATCAGCCGATAAATACAGCGCCTTTTGTGGCGCTCCTGCACATTTTATGGGCATGGGCGGTTGCGTAAACAGCGCCTTGCCTGATTTTAAATTTTGCACAAGATCCCAGGTGTAGGGCGCCGTGTTGTAGTCGTAGTTTGAAGTGACACCATTGCGCCCCAAAGTTTCTTGCAACCCTTCTACGCCAGACCAGTTGAGCTTGAGTCCTGGACAAACGACCAGGCGTTCATAGCTGATGCTAGCGCCGTTACTAAGATCCAAGGCATTGTTATTGGGGTCTAGTGCCATTACCGAGGCTTTGATCCAGGTCGCTAATTTGGGCATGACTGACGCCATCGATCTGGCCGTTGAGTGCGCCGGGAAAATGCCCGCGCCCACCATAGTCCAACCCGGTTGATAGTAGTGCGTGTCGGCAGGTTCTACGATGGCTACCGATAAATGGGTGGCTCTTCGGAGAATGCTGGCGGCGGTCGCAATACCGGCAGCGCC
>QXYP01000034.1 GCA_009886815.1 Halieaceae bacterium | reverse complement strand
AGGCGGTGGCTCAGATCGGGCCGGTGGTGCTGGCGTCCCCGGAAGCAATGACTCGCTTATGCAAGGCGGCAAGGGCGGCAACGGCATGAACTACACCGTCACACAGCAGAGATTTGGTGCAGGCGGTAGTGGTGCTTGTGTCGGATCAAACTCGAAAGCAGGCGGCCTCTTGAATGGCGGAACCGGCGGGCGAGGCTCGGGCGGAAACGGCCAGGCTACAAAGGGAAATTTCGGTGGGGCCGGTGGCGGTGGTGGCGGCTCAAAGAATAACGGCACGGCGGCAGAAACTGGTGGCGCTGGGCACCCCGGCACAATGTGGATTGCATATAAAACTTGTTGAGGACAGATAGATGAAGATCAAATACGAGATAGAAGAGTACGATCCCGAGCGCGAGTATATGCTGGTCAAGTTCACATCGGAGGACAACCCGGATTTCCAGTATTACAAATCGCTAAACCCGCCAGACTTCAGTAAGGCAAAGCTTATTGAGCTGATCGAGGCTGTGGGGTCTGTTGCAGGCGGCTACTGGACTCGGGCAGTTCAACACGAAAAGGAATGCCCTATCCCATTAGAAGGATCTATTGATGTGGAGCCAGAGAATTACATGGCTCAAGAGATTTTCCCCGTTATTTTGGATCAACCAGATTATGACGTTTGGTCGGAGCGCATCGAGCAAGAAGATTATAACTCGCCGTACCAAGAAACGATCGGCTGGAACATCATAAACCTCACCGATGAGGAGCGGGAGATTCAGTATCAGAACATGGAGCTGGCTGTCAGGTACGAGCGTAATGATCGCCTTGCCATGACCGATTTCATCCACATGCCTGACTGCGGTATCAAGAACACGGATGAATTTCTAGTGTACCGACAGGCGCTTCGAGATTTACCGGAGGCCGATGGATGGCCGAAGCATATCGAATGGCCGGAGGTTCCTAACCCGGTTAAATAGCAACACCAACTCTCAATAGGAGACGCCAAATGAGAACCCTTAAGCGAAAGATGCACACGGCTATTGCGGCCGTTACCTTATCGACAGCAGTATCAGCGCAGCAGTATGTCAGCCCGGAAGGTGATGGGCAGGTTTTGCTGTATCCGTTTTTCAGTGTGCTAAACGAGAGCAACACCTATCTGCACATTGTGAACACAACCGATGATAACAAGGCAATCAAGATCAGATTTCTGGAGTCACGTAATAGCACCGTGATCCTGGAATTTAACGGCTACCTACCACCCAATGACATTCTGGCCTTGGCGATCGACAAGGACGAAAAGGGCGGAGCGGCCGTGTTGGCATCGGACACTACCTGCACAGTACCAGCCCTGGGCACGGCTAACGGATCTTACGGCGGTACTCAGACCACTCTGTTTAACGGGGCGACTTTGCGTCGGCAACCGTTCGTGCCGTATCTGTACGATAGCGAGACCGGCAACCCGTCTATCGAGCGTACACTGACCGGGCACATAGAGGTCATCGAGATGGGTGTTGTCGATTCGTCTATCGACCTGTCAGATTGTGATGCGGTGCTGAAGCTGTGGACTGAGGGAGTCTGGGCTAGTAACACAGCAACCAGCGTCACCTCGCCAACAGGCGGTCTCACTGGTAACTCGATTTTCATCAACCCTAACAAAGCCTACTCGATGAATATCCCTGTGACGGCGATCGACGGTTGGGCCAGGTCCGGTGTTAACTATCACACTGGCACCGGGACGCTACAGCCAGAGCTCGACGAGGGCGCCACCAGTGCGCGCGTGGGCACGGTAGTGCACGATTACACCGGTCAGCCACGATCGGGCGCCTTGGCCCTTACAGCCGCACTCAGCACCGGTTCGATCTATAACGAGGTGCAGACCGAAGATACGATTGCTGCCGAGACAGACTGGGTGGTCATGTCGCCAACCAAGCGGTTTTTCGTTAACTCTACTGCGGCTTTCGCACCGTTCACCAAGGCGTATGACAGCACCAAGGCGGACACTACGGCCTGTGAGGCGATCAACCTAACGCGGTTTGATCGTAGCGCCAATAAGACAACCGGGACGGGCACCTTTGTGCCGGATAGCACCGGTGTTGAGGGTCAGCTGTGTGACGCTGTCAGCTTCATGGCGTATGAAGGCAAGTCAGCCCTGCTGATCGATAACGCCACCTCAGTCTCTTTCCCGTACCAGAACGGCGCGGCTAAGATCAAGTTCTCTAATCTAATGCCAGCTGACAATGCAGGCAAAGTACTGCAGGGACTCCCTGTTATAGGATTTAGTGCGACCAGGATCGTTAACGGTGCCATGAGCTACGGATATGCTCAGAAGCATGCAACGAATACGGTCACTAGTGGTGGATAAACTCCTCGCAATTTTCTTGGCTGGGCTGATTTTGGTCGGATGCACCCTGACCGCCGAACAGCTCGAGGCGGTGCTAAGCAGTAGGGGCATCGATAAAACCCCGGAAGTTCAGATCACCATAATCATCGATGGTGATGAGACCGAGGTCGAGACAGAGGAGTGAGTTAATGGTCCTGGGGGGGCGTTCATCGCGGTCGCCCCGGTAAGCTGCGGTGCCCCCAGGGCCTCCATTACTTGTAACGCAATTTGTGGTTGAACTGAATCTTCCTGTTGCGCTTATGGCCAAAGGATAAGTTCTGCTTGAACATGTCCCGGTACTCAGCCTCAGTGTTAGGATCCTGCGACTGGCCGCTGTGCGAGAGCTTGTCTATCGATCCGCCTCTGGCCAGAAAATCCTCTACATCTTTTTGTATATCCTGCCTTTCATCGGCCTTATTCCGGTAGGCCACTTCCTCTGCCGGCAGCCAGTAACGGCCGCAAATACTTAGCTTCTGGCGTCTGGCCATTACAGATAACCCTCCAGCTTGTTTATAGCCTCATCACAAGCCGTTCTAAGCTTCTCTACGGCAGACAAGACTGGGTAGGCGTCGATACCCAGGCTGTCGCAAACCTCCGTTACATGGACAACTGAGAGCTCTGACATAGACCCCAGCTGATTGACCACCTGATCAACCTCACTGCGCCGTGTCTCGATCTCGTTCTTGCTCATGCCAAAATCCACTACCCGGCCATCACCGTTATCCGGCCCTATCCATCTTGTAACCATTTTCTCTACCCCTCTGTGTTTGGTATATACTATCACCAAATTTATTAATGTACGGAATTTATTATGGAGCTGATCGACGGGCACGAGATGCCTGAGAGTAGAGCACGCTGTGATTACTCATCGCTAGACGGCTGGCAGATCGGCCAGTGTATCTTGGTAGACCAAAAGACGTGCCTCCGCGTAAAGGCTTATTTTGAGCGGAGAATGAAGTGGAAGTTTACCCAACGACAGGAGCCTGGGGGTCAGTACCGACTGTGGCGGAAGGTATAAAAAAAGCCCGCCGAGGGGTAACTCAAGCGGGCTTTACTGGGTGTCAAACGTTTGGAAAACACTCAGCATGTATTTTGTATCACAGTTTTCTCTCTCTGCCTATAGCTTTGTCGTAGTGTTTACAGGCCGGGCAGTAGAAACCGACAAGCCGCAACTCGGCTGCGGTACGTACAGGCTGAGCAGTTGCACCGCAATTCACGCAGGGCTTACAATCTTTTATGCTTGAATCGGCCATACAGAAATCAATCTCCAGTTATTTATCCACTTTGCCTGAGTGCTGGACTTGTAAGGTCATGGCCAGCAACAAGAGAGGCACGCCAGATTTGCTGGCAGTGATCTCTGGGCGGTTTGTCGCCATTGAGGTTAAGCGCCCGGGCGGTAAGGCATCCAAATTGCAGATAGCCCAACTTAAGCGCATCGAAGCCGCCGGCGGTTTAGCAATCCTGGCTGAGTCTGTGGAGGACGTCATTGCTTACCTCGCCATTTCCGATATTGAGATAGGTTGAAGTCTTTCTTGTCGGTCACCGCGTTATAGACCGGGCGGCTGATGCCACCGTTGGTCACTATGAAATGCACCACACAGTCACCACGGCGCATCATATTGATCCCACGCTCCCGCCGCTGCGCGTGCTTAGCACCAGAGAAATCAGTGCCAGCCACCACAAAGTCAGAGTAGGCCGATAGGTCAACACCCTCTGCGTGAGCGTTGGAGCTCAGCAACAGCGCCTTCTTGAACTTACGCTGGAAAACCTGCCGCGTGCTGACGTAGTGACACATCAGCGCCAGTTTGTCATGGTCACCGAACGTCTCGAGTATGTAATCGGCCACCTCATCGGCGCCAGTCTCGAGATACTTATCACCGATTTTCAGCCCGCCATACTCCAGCTGATGGATGGCCGATCGCTCAGCCATTAGCGACTCAACGATAAACTCGTTATCGCCGATTTCCAGCACCCCATCTTTTACATCCTTGATCATCTGCTTTGTCTCAGGGCTGAGCTTGACCGAATGCAGCTCATCGACCGCGGAGCCAACGATGCCGGCGTCCTCCTGCGTCATGGGGATCACAAACTTAGCGATCTCCCACTCGAGCTCAGGCTTGGCCCGGTTGTACTGCTCGATCGTGCGGCCGTTAATGTTGATCGTGTTAGGGATGCCGTACTTCTGGAAGAACTTATAAAAGCTTTGGTACTGAAACGGGCCGTATTCACTGATGGCCTGCTGGTAGTAGATCGCCAGCGGCGTCTCAATGATCATGGTGCCGCTCATGATCAGTAGGTGCTTATGTAGGGCGATACGGGCGATGTTGATCACCCGCTTGGTGGGCTTGCCACGGTTACCCAGTCGGTGGCTCTCATCCAAGATAACGAAATCATAGTCATCCGGGTCTAGCTTGTGAGCCTGCTCATAGTTGGTCACGGTCATGTGGACTTTGGTGCCAGTGCGCTCTATCTCAGAGTGCCACCCTGGGATCGCCGCCTTTGGCGTGAACACCAGCACAGAATCTTTGTGCAGTAGCTCGCAAGCCCGGATAGCGGTGGCAGTCTTGCCTGATCGCGGAGCGCCGGCAAGGGCAGCAAACCCGTTCCGCTCAATGCGGTCGGCTATCTCCTCGCTTGCGTTGATTTGGTGTGTAAAAAAGGCCCCCGAAGGGGCCGCCTCTTCTATCATCTCTCTAGAAGGGAATTGTATCGTCATCGGAATCACCCCCGGAAAGATCCTCAAACTCATCGAGGCTGAACGTATCACCGCCGCCGAATTTGTCACCGTCCTTACAGAACTGCACAGCGTTCAGCTGAGCCTGGACAAATCGGCCGTAGGTGTTCTGGAAGGCGTAGATCGATATGGATGCATTCACATAACAGCCGGCGTAGATCACATCGTCCTCTGCCGTGAGTAAGGACTTGTCCTTATTCATGACAACAGGCCGCTTTTTGGTAGTGGCCTTCAGTGCGAAGCAATTTTCATAGCCGTCATAATCTTTCTCGGCGCCATCCTGCAGGCAGAGTTTCGCCTTGCTCCAGTCTTTACCGAGCACATCGGTGCCGACCGCCTTGATGGCCTTTTGTATGTGCTCAACCTGGTCCGAATCTTTATCGATCAGGAATGTGCACTCATACTTGCCCAAGCTGTCGCCTTTGTATTCGGCGTGCTCAAACAGTGAAGGGAAGCTGAGTCGGACTGTGCTTAACATTAATTTAGACATTTTTAGTACCTTTAGTTTAGATGATCGAAGTCGTCGATCACGTTAGTGGCGGCAGGACGCGGATCATCGAGCCCTGCCAGTGTTGGTGAACCTACCTTAACGGTCATTGCATCCACCAATTCTTTACCCAGGAGCTTGTCAGCCGCGGTGACACCGATGACCTTCTGCTCATACGCATCATCGCCTAGGTACTCTACGAGGGCGGCTTTGCCCGCCGTAGTAAATTTTCTCATGGCTCTACCCTCAACAACCTTCACGCCAGTGAGCGGTTCGTTGCGGTTATGCCTGTCGAGGGCATACGTCCATACGCCCTTCATCCATTTCTCAATGCGAGCCCGGTTCAGCACTACGGTGGCAATCTGCTCATCGGTCAGCTTTTCTGGCGCCGTCAGATCGGTGAAGTCACCGCCGACCACTGCCAGCTGTTGCCCATAGAGAGCTGGGCACTCCGGTGCAGCCTTACAGAACCTGCAGGCATCGTCCGATGGGTTACGCGGGGCGCCGGCCTCGAGCGCCACCGTGCTGGATGCCATTAGTTTCTCGCTGAATTGGGTGAGCTCATCCTCAGTGACGCGGGTGGTGCTGATGTTCCCCGGTTGCCATATATGCACGTAGATTTCTTTGGCCCAGCCATCGAACTCATCAGTAGCACCCAGGGCATACGCCAACAGCTGAGAATTGTTTTCGGCCGATACGGGGTGGGCGCCGGTCTTAAGGTCAATGCAGTGGATCGCATTGTCGGACACTACTAGTGCGTCGATCGAGCCGCGCATATCGGTGACGTATTGCCTGAGTGAGACATCGTGCTCGACGTAAAGATGGGCACCTGGCCCATGCTTAATGTCCTTAACGTATGCAACGTAATCTTGCACCATTTGCCAGTCATCAGACTCTAAACTAGACGCATCGGTGAACCCGATCCGGAGCACTTCTTCGGCAATGTTGTGCAACATGGTGCCGTGAGCCGCGGCCGGGCTACTGGTGTCTGGATAACCGACGCTCGCCAGCACGCTACCGGGACACTGAAACATCCTATTGAGCATACTGGGAGATATTAAGGAATGGTCGCTCATACTTGACGATCCATTCCGGTCAGCCACTTAGCTAATGCCTCAGGGGTTTTCGGGCTGGTTCGCCCGTATCGCGGCCCTGCGTGTTGATCCTGGCCGGTTAGCCCCTGTAGGTGCTTGATAGCAATTCGGTTGAGCGAACCGATTAGGCCGCCCTTCTTATTACCGGGGTAGTGGTCGATGTTGTATGTTTTGCCCGTGATGTTTTTGATCAGTATTAGCAACTCATCTGTAGTGAGCGACTGAACAAAATGGGCGGCTGGGCTTTCTGAGTATCCTTTGGCGTTCCAAGTAGTCATGCTGCCTCCTTAAATAATCGAGCATCTCTCGAGAAGAGATCAGCCTACCGCAGGATAAAACGGTTGACAAGTTATTTCTTCTCAGGCAATACTTCGTTCGCTTTATACCAAGGAGGAAAAGCATGAAACGCAATCCGAACAACTACAGAGAGAAGGTGAAGCCCCAGGTTTGGGAGATGGTGATGCGCCATTATGTAACCTTCGAGGTGGCAGCGGAGGTCATTGGCGTGACCCGGCAAGCAGTCGCCAAGACGGCAACCGACCAGCGCATGCCACCGTTGTGGGCGGCTCGGTTTCACCGTGACACAGATGGCCTGCTAGACGCTAGGATCCTCTGCCCGGAAGTCTTTATAGGAGTGTTTTGATATGAAAGGGAAGCTTGGAAGACTGATGGTAGTGAAGGTGATCGTCGCTAAGGAGACTGAGGTTTACGTCCCGGTGCATCGCATCACATGGATGCAGTGCCCCCATGGCGCCAATTCCGATCTCGAGTGGTACTGGGTCGAGTGGGAAGTAGAGGGCAAAGCCATGGAAGGTCGGATCACTTTTAACCAGATGGGTCAGATGGTGGAGACCATTGAATGAGCGACGATAGGGAGGCGTGGATCGAGGAAACCGTCCGCATGGTGCACGAGCAGGGTTACCGCGTTATCCCCATCATGGAGAACGGCGTCCCCAGAAAGTACGCTGACGGGCAGACATACACCCACATCTCCGACTATCGGAATGCCAAGGCCATTGGCGTAGTCCTAGATGAGGCCGTATTGCTGGACTATGACGGCAACAAGGCCGATGAAAAGGGTGAGCAGATCATGGATTTGCAGACCCTGGCCCACACCCTGGGGCTCGAGGAGATGCCAGAGTGTGTGCAGGAGGGCTCTAAGGGGCGCTCACTGCACTGGGTGTTTACCCGCGGCGACCAGCACACCAGCAAATCCAGCTGTGACGGGTGGCTAGACCATATCGACGTGAAGACCGGCAACCAGCTGTTACACCTTAAGTTTGGCAAGGTCATAACGGACAACGAACTGCCACATAAGAGCGAGCTCCAGCCCTGTCCAGAGCCGCTCTTAGAGTCCCTGATGGGCCGCAGGAGAAATGGTGAGGGCGGAGCTGAGAGTAGCGAGCAGGATCTCAGCCAGGCTCAGCAGGATCTCAATGCCGGCAACAACATCCACGCTTCGGCGCTGGTGATCACCAACCACCTGATTTTCGAGGGCAAGACGCCTGATGAAATCCGTAACCACTTCATGGCATACGGTCAGGCCATCGCGCAGCGGGGGTCAGAAAGGTCGGAGCGGTTCTGGAACGGTGAGCTCGACGACATCATCGAGAGTGGCATGGGTAAGTACGAAAGCCGCGTCATTGCTGGGGTTGAGGGGGATTTTCAGGTCATAGGTGGCGGCACGCCCAACGCTAAAAATCAGGTGGGGTTCCTTAAGGTCAACTGGAATGATTTTGTGTTTATGGCTGGGCCTGGCCTGTGGCGGCAGTTGAGTACCGGGGCGGAGTTCAAGCCACCGAACTTCAATACGGCATTCCAGCAGGCTAATACGTGGATTCAGACGCCAGAGGGGCGCCCCAAGCGCATGAGGCCGACCGACTTTATGCAGGATGTGGTCAAGGTGCCGCAGATTTATGCGGCCATGTATGACCCCAGTCAGGGGGAGATTTTCAACTACAACGGGGTCGATGTGGTGAACACCTACATGCCTCGAACGGTGCCAGAGGTCGATGAGTTCTGGGCCGTGGATGGGGCGGTAGGGGTCATCGAGCGCCATTTTCTGGACTGGTTCGATGATGAGAAATACGGCCGTATGGTCATCCAGTGGATGGCTCACAACGTCCAGCACCCGGGTAAGAAGATCCTCTGGGCGCCCATTATCTGCGGTGTCAACGGCGATGGTAAGAGCAGTATCAAGAACATATTGGCGGCCGTCATGGGTGGCCCCAACGTCGGGGACATTAGCATCGCCGAGATCCACTCGCAGTTTAACTCCTACGCGGAGGGCAAGTGTGTACGCGCCATAGAGGAGATCCGCATCAGGGGGACAAACCGGCATGAGGTCATGAATGCCCTGAAACCGCTTATCACCAACGAGAGCATTGTCCTGATCAAGAAGGGGCGCGACGGGATCGAGGTGCCCAATGTGACCAACTACATAGCCTTTACCAACTACCCCGACGCCTTGGCGCTCGAGCAGGGTGACCGGCGCTGGGTGCCTCTCTATACCAAGTTTGAATCCCACGCTGAGATGCTGCTGGAGCGCACGGACGACTATTGGCACGCCTTTCACCATGCCTATCGCGAGCGCGCTGGGTCTCTGAGAGGGTGGCTGTTGGATGTCAGCCTGGAGGGATTTGACCCCAATTTTCCGCCTGACACTGGGTGGCACAAGCAGCGAATGGTCTCTGAGAGCCGGAGCGATGCAGAGAAAATACTGGTCGAATGCCTCGATGAGCTGGGGGAAATTTTCACCTGGCCCGAGATGAAAGCACTAGGTGAGTCCCTGGGTGCCTACGGTTGGAACTCGTCAAGAATAGGTTCCATCCTAAAAAGTCTGGGATACGACAAGACGAAGCGCAAAAAGATCCGGGGTACGAATAATCACTACTGGTGTAAGGCGGATTTAAAGGCCGAATTGGAGGCCGATAATGAGCGGTTCACACTTGCGGTGCTCAAACATCTCGAAGATTCCGATGCAGCCGAGATCGAAGAGGTGAAGAACCAAGCTTGGCCAAATAATTGAAAAGTTCAGACTTAAGGTTGAACCGGTTCATACTTTTTGCGGAGGTTGAACTTTTTTTATTTGGCCTACCTGTTACTTCACAGAGCAAAAGGTTCAAGGTTCAATCTATTTATATAAATATTGAAATATATATATATATATAAATAAAGAGAGATAAGTAATAAAAACTATGGGTATAGCGGAGGTATGAACCTTGAACCCCAAAAAAGCGCCGTATTTTGATGACAATGTGCTCAATGAGATTCTCAAGCAGGAGGCCGGGAAGGGCCCGAAGCCGTGGTCGCATTTTAGAACCAGGTATTGTGGGTTCCAAAGGAGCCACAAAAGCAATAAAAAGTTTACAAGGTCGATGCTGAAATATGCCGAGAAATTACCCCACCGGATCATCATCGAGCGCCCCTACAACATCAGCGAAGACCCTACCGTGGAGATACTCAATGGATAATGAAATGTGGATTGCCTTTGCCCTGATCTGCCTAGTGACACTTGCGGTCCTGGCCATGAGCGGGACGCTATGATTTATGGGAGCGTATGCAGTGGCATAGAGGCAGCCACCGTGGCGTGGGAACCTCTCGGGTGGGAGCCTCAGTTCTACTCTGAGATTGAGGAATTTCCACGGTGTGTTCTACAGCACCACTACCCTGGGGTGCCGTTGCACGATGATTTTACGACAATAGGAGCAGACCAATATGGATCAAATCTCGATGTTCTCATCGCCGGAACTCCCTGCCAGTCCTTCAGTGTCGCAGGACTCAGAGGAGGAATGGATGATGAGCGCGGCAACCTCGCGCTCGGATTTCTTAAACTGGCTCAACGAAAGAAGCCCCGCTGGATCGTTTGGGAAAATGTCCCCGGAGTACTGTCATCGGGAAGAGGACGGGACTTTGGTTCCTTCATCGGGGGTCTGGCAGAACTCGGGTATGGGTTCGCATACTCAGTCATTAATGCTCAATATGCCGGCGTGGCGCAACGGCGCAGGCGTGTCTTTGTTGTCGGATATTTTGGTGCATGGCAACCTGCCGCAGCAGTACTATTTGACGAAACGTGCCTCCGATGGGATTCTCCGCCGAGCAGAGGGGAGAGGAGTGACGCTACCGGAGAGTCTGTACCTAGCTCTTCTGTCTACGAGTGCCACGGACAAGACAGCCGAGTGAAGAATGTCGGTGACGTATGCACCACGGTCACTGCAAAGTATGGCACCGGGGGTGGCAACGTCCCCATCGTGGTTCCTGACGTATCCAAGACTTTAAGCTGCCCTAAGGGTTTTCGGCTCGATTACGAGACGGAGACGTTTATCCCCACGGTGGCTGTGCAGACGGGGATGACCGGGGCAAACGGTAAAAACTGGTCGGAAGAGGTCAGCCACACGTTGGACACAGCTAATCCACCGGTGGTGAATCAATCATATGGTGAGGATCTGAGGGTAAGGCGCCTGACTCCGATGGAATGTGAGCGCCTGCAGGGATTTCCAGATGACTACACCAAGGTGCCGTACATGCACTACAAGGAGACCCCGGACACCCCCCGGTACAAGGCAATAGGGAATAGCTTTGCCGTACCTGTGGTGCGGGATATTGGTAGGCGGATTGACGTGGTAGACAGAATTATTAATGGCTGATGTGGATAGGGTGCTTCAGAGCATGATGCTCATGAAGGAAACGATAACGGATACTGAGAGCCTAATCGTAATAGGCGGGGATTTTCTTATGCTAGTGAGATGTTTGTGCGGGACAGAACCCATATGGGGTGGTGACGATGATGGCCCAATGGGCCAGGACCACATCATTTCCAACTGGCAGTGCCCGAACTGCAAAGCCTGGATCGAAATTCATACCGGTCTAGAGACCGATGAGGAAGAAGCCGATGAATGAATTTTCTGCACCCCGATTTTCTGGTGGGGCAAATTTCCTGGGGTGCCAGATTTCCTGGAGTGCCAGATTTCCTGCAGGGGGATTTTCTGATGCCCGGTGATCCGTTCTACAAGACATCCAAGTGGCAGGATCTTGCCAGATTCATGAACAAGAACTGGGAAGCCCGGAAGCTGCCGTGCTCGTGGTGCGGCGAACCGATCCGAAAAAAGGATCGGACAATCGTCGATCACATCAGGCCAAGGCATACGCACCCAGGGCTCCAGTGGTCGATCACCAACCTGCAGGTATTACACCACCGATGTAACACCTTAAAGGGGATAGCCGACCGAAAAGAAATCACCCCTACAGGAAGTAATGGATTTCCTGAGGGGTGGGAGTAACCGGATCAAGAATCCTTCCGGTTACCTGGGGCGCGCTCATCGTCAAACCACGCATTATCGTTCAGCGTTTCTATGACCCAATCGTGTAGCTTCATCTGATCGCGGTTGGATGTCGCCACCCATCGCGCCTTTGTTTTTGGGTCTGTCTCGATGATCAATTTTCTGATTACTGCCTGTTCGTTATTCATAAAAGCTCCACCCTTGGGATTTTTTGACGGTCACTAGACCTTCGCTGAGCATCCAAGATGCCTTATCGGCAAACTCGGGTGGCAGCGTCCATATGTATTCGCCGTCGATTAGGAATTGCCACGCCGCAATCATCTGCTCCATGCTTTCGGGTTCTACCCTGTGCAGGATGATGTCGAGCGCGCGATTTTTGGTTAGCCTCTTGCTCCAGAACATTTAAGCCTCCACTTCCACCAGCTCGCCGTCGCTCCAGACATAACCGTAGGCCGGCAAATTTTCACGGCAGTTGCATCCTGCTTCTGCGAATAGTTCCTCGCTCCATTTGCCGTTTTTATCTGTTCCGCACTGGCAGAAATTTTCTACCCACTTATCATGATCCATATCTACTCTCCGATTTTCTACGTGTAGCCCACGCTGGCACCAGAAAGCCTCCGCAGCCGAACTGGTGGAGGCAGGATACCTGGCCGATTTTTAGTGCAGGGTTATAAAGCTGATCTCAGCGTCTAGTCGATCTTCCAGCCAAGTAAACATGGCAGTGGCGCATTCAGATTCAGTGCGCCCCAACTCTTTGGCCAAGTGTGCGACTAGAGCGTCGGTCGCCTTGAATACGTGCTCTAATTCTGGATCTGTCTCACTCATTATGATTCCTCATTCTGCATTTTAAGGCTGACCCACTGCTCATAACCGAGCCGGGTATTTCCTCGAGCCACATCATCTTGCCACCAGCCTATAGGATATTCGAGGTGCTGGTCACCGTGCTTAAACACACCCCAGTTTCTATCGATGCCTCGAGTGTTATTGCGAAAGCATGAAGTGATTAGCTGATCACCTAAATACAGTGGGTCATCAGTTTGCATCCGCTTGTGAAATGCATCGCTCGTTTTAAGGTACATGGTGGCACCGCAACCGCCGACGATTTGAATATCTACTAATAGATCTTTATCTGCACTCATAACGTCCTCCAAATTTTCTGGGTATACACCCCGATTTTCTGGGGGGAAGATTTTCTGCCCCCCGATTTCCTGCCCCCGATTTTCTGGGCGGTGCCAAATTTTCTGGGCACCATGGCTCGGTCGAACCCAGCCGGCCCTGGGGCGCTCGGCCCTGGGTCAGCTCGGGCCGGGCCCACCGGCAGCACAAATGCTGCGGGCGCACTGGCGAGTTATTCGGCCGGCTCGTAGAACTCCGGATCGACCATGTCGGCTTCGCCGCCGCAGTTCTCACACCAGACTGCAATGTCAGGGTCTTGCATAAATCCGTCCCTGCCGTGAAAACAAACTAGGTTGTAGTGCACCTGATCGTTTGTGCCACAGGTGTCGCACACCATCCTCTCGCTATACTCAAATACCTCTGTCCTCATTGTTCCTTCCTCTGTTGATGCGTGTAGCCCACGCTGGCACCAGAAAACCCCCGCGGCCGCACCGGTGGGGGTTGTCGATTGGGGTGGGTTACGCGCAACGCCAGCTTTTGATCTGAATGGCTGACTCGGTCACGGTGAACTGAATCTTGCGGTCTTCATCGGCGCACTTTTTCAGCAGGGCAATATCATTCTCGGTATCAAACAGCTGGCCGAAATCGTCGTACCCGAATTTGTAGCCTGCCTCATCGTAATAGTCGTCATTCTTCTGCGGGTCGCACCCCGCGAAATAGAAGACTGCTCCGCCCTCGCCTAGGATGCCTGCGCCGATATAGGCGCCGTGATCTTTGGCCAGATAAAAGCCTGAGTTCTTGGGGTCGGCAACGCTCGCTTTGTACAACTGCTTTACCTGCTTTTGATTGAGTGTCTTTTGTACCTTCATGGTTATTTCCTCGGTTGATGCGGATAGCCTCCGCTGGCACCAGAAAGCCCCCGCGGCCTAACCGGTGGGGGCATAGAATCTATGGGCTCTCAGCTGGGCGCGCAGTCGATGCACAGGCGCCGTTCTGTTTTCTCGCAGTAGATATCAGCATCGAAATCTATCTGCTCTCCGCAGGCATCGCAGTCGAACGCCGCGCACGCTGGGCAACAATCACCCAGCGTGTTTTTCTCGCCGCAGTTTGTGCAGGTATGCATCAGAGATCGTTCCTAAATGGCCACGCCAATTTCAGATCATCGGAGTCGGCATCGGTGTCTAGAGCGTACTCAAGTTCGCCGCAGTAGAGAGTCACGCCGACAGTGGGCACCGGCGAGTCTGCAGGCGCGTCTATCAGCCAGCTCCACAAATGATCATCCAACCGGTCGCGCATCATGGGCAGGCTATCCGGGTGAATCACAACCCAGGAGTAGATTTTGTCTGGGTCTTTCATCACTATGAATTCGCACCCGTCGAAATCGCATACACTGCGGTCGATGATGGCAAGCCGCTCGCCGGTGAATTTGAACACCGGCTGTTCTAGAAAAGTCTTGCCCTCTACTGCTGTATAAAAATTGTTCATTGCTCTGTCACCTCGCAAACTCGGACACCTAAAAAACCATGCTCAGTAAACAACCCCTTCACCTCTGAAAAATCTGCCTCGCCCACAAGTTCGAGAGCCGTATCCTCATCGGGCGCCATCAGGTCGATTTCGATTTCCATTACCACTGTCGCTTCTATTTTGTATGACTTCATTACTTGGCTCCCTTTTCGATGTCTTGGATAGCGTCAAAGAATTTGATGAATGTTCTGATCACTCGCAATTCTCTCGGGTTCAGTTGTGCGCCGTAGGCGGCGAGCAAATCGTCCGCGCTCCAGCTATAGCCGTACTTGGTGAAATGCTTAAACAGTAGCGATTGATAGACGGTGGATAGATCGTTTATCAGGTCGATTTTCTTGATCCCCTCAAGGCGGCAGACTTCCTCCGCGATTGCGAGAGATTCTGCTAGACCGCGGCGATCACCAATGCGGACGAATGAGTAGCCTTCACTGCCGTCGAGGTCGGTGCCATCGCCCCACACTGGCGATCCCTCACTGTCATAGACGCCGATAGAAACCAGCTCGGACGATCGTGGCATGCTTGCATACTCTTCTGTGAGCACTGCTGAGCTGTCGCAGTTCACGGTGACCATAGCTTCACCAAGTTCTTTTGCCCACGCAGTGCAACCGCCACCGGTAGAAATGATTTTATAGCCGTTGCCGAGTAGCTCCGAGTAAGTTTCCTGAGCCGCACTGATAGCCTTAGCGACTGCGATAACCTGAGTGATGCTATTGCCACCGTAATAGACGTGGGGAATGCCAAGGTCGTAGGCAAAGTCATCATTGTGCGATACGTAGTACATCATGCTACCGACTTCGGCATCGTTGAATGCGGTGTCTTGGAAGCCGACAAATATGGTTATGTTTTGCTCGTTCATTGCATCGCCGAGCAGGCAGATTTTAGGGCAGGCGTCATTGCCCCAGCTCTCATCGGTATAGCCCCAAGGTCGGAGCGCATTAAGAATAGTCTTGAATGCGTCGATGTTGTCGTAGTTTTCCCACTGAGTGTTTGCGATTGACATGGTATTTACCTTCTAATGTATGACGGGTTTCCCCCGCCGGAACGCCTATTGTAGCACCGTCAATAAAGCAGTGACAACACCCTTAAATTTCGCAGCTCGGCGGCAGCCACACTGCCCCTGGGTCACCCCACCCAGGGACTCCGGAGCTGCGAAATTTTCTGGGCATAGTGGGGCGCACCAAGATTTTCTGGGGTGGCAAATTTTCTGGGGTGGGGGATTTTCTGCCCCCGATTTTCTGGGGTGGGAGATTTTCTGCCCCCGATTTTCTGGGGTGGCAGATTTTCTGGGGGTCTGGGGTCGATCGGTGCAAATCCGGGCAAATCCGGAAAATCCGGCCAAACCCCGAAAAATTAGGAAATGCCCGAAATGCAGTTAAGGCAGTGAGCCCAAAAAATCCGGCCGAAATCGCTCCGAGCTCGCGAGCTCGAGAACTGCGGCCGGCTCAAATAATGGGGGCGCCCGCGCTGAGTTCAACCCCGAGCGCCCGCGTAAATTCTGCCACCTGGCCCCATGGCAGCGCGACTGCAGCAGAGCCCTCCGGGCGGGAAAAAGGATATCTAATAGGGCGCCTGTATGGGTGTGAGTACTGCGGCCGTGATCGCCTGCCACTGACACCCAGACAAAAAAAAGGCGCCTATGAAGGCGCCCGAGTACTGCGGAGGATCAACCCGACGCGATTACGCGCGCCATAGCCCGACCATGCGCGACATAGGCAATCACCTGTACGGATCGATCCCAGCACGCGCGACAGTCGCCACACTTGCCGCCCCTTTCATACGCGCGGCAAACGGTCGCGGTAGTATCGTTCTGCCCGTCCGCAATTATTGTGCTGGTGCATTCACCCGCGATAATTTCGCCGCTCACAGAGTCGCTAGAGTACCGCACAGTGGCATTGGGCAAAGCTTGGATATCTGCCAGCACTAAACCGAACTTTGGGAACTTGTGCATGCGCGTCGGTAACCAGTGGCGAGTGTCAGGTGTGCGGGCAATAACCTGCTCAATTTTGCGCGCCAGTTTTAGCGCGTACATGTCACCCGAATCGAACCACCTAAAATAGGGCGCCGATCCGATCGCCGCCACCATGTCCGACACCCACCCCGCACGCTTCCAGTCGGCCGCATTGTGTGCGCGTAGGTTGCGCGCGGCCGGCATTTTGTAGAACCCACCCGCGGCATAGCATCCACTGCAGGCGGGCACCAATTCGCCGTCTTTACCCTTGGATGCGGGGCAGTGTGTCACGGCTTCCAGTGACCACGATTTACACGGCATTTTGCTGGTTTTGCTAAGCATGGTTTTAACCTCTTTTTGATCGCGATTCGGTCGCGCCCGTTTGCCAGTTTCTGGCACCGAAAAACCCCCGCGGCCGAACCGGTCGGGGGTTGATAATTTGGGGCGCCTATCTCAGGAAGGCGGAGACGGTTTGGCCTTCATGCTGATCATGGGTGTAGGCGTGAAATTCTTCGCCGCCCCCGATTGTTTTGATCACGATCTCAGGTGTCGGGTGTGCCCCGTTAACGGCGATCAAAAGCAATTCATAGTCCGTTATCTGACACTCGAGCGGGGTGTGATAGTCGCGCCCCTCTTCACACTCGGTCGCGTCTATTTCGCTCAGTTTGAAATCGTCGCAACCAGTCGCAGTTTCTATCACGTCAATCACCGACGTATAAATGAAGTCGGTTTTCTCATGCTCTAAGGTTAGAGCGAGCGACTCGGGATCGCTTGTATCGATCGCGTAAAAGTCGCGCGCGAATCGGTACATTGCGGGCTCGCCATATTCTGACGCAGTGAGCAAAAGCATAAACTGAAAATTTGCTATGCCTTCATTAGCCAAAAAACACGCTGTGTGAATCATGATTGGTTCTCCTTAATTGTGATCCCATTAGATCGGTAATTGATGGCGACGGAATCGCCTGTGATGAATGGCGCGCAATTGGCGCCCGTGATATCGATAATCGGGCGGCCGGCTTTGCCCGATACCTTGCGGCCGTCGTCCGACAGTCTGAGCGACATAACGCCGGCTTTGGTGCTGATGGTGTAGTGCGCGCCTGCAGTGAATCCGGCGCGCTCTAGGCGGGCGCCTTCGATCCATATACGCGCCCGCCCGCGATTCGATCTAACCGTATATTGTTGCGCGTTCATGCTTGCCCCCTAGCCTTGATATAGGCGCGGATTTCTCCGCGCGTGAATCGTTTAACGGGCGCCGGTGCAGTCGGTCGGTAGTGGGATATAGCGGCCGCCTGTGACCCCTCGTTAACGCTAGCCGCGATTTCTGGGTGTAGTCTCATGAATCACCCCCGTCGATTTCTACCACCATCAAACGCGCATGGTCGGGGTGATACTCCACCCAATCGGCCGCGGCCGCGTATGTGGGAAACGTGGCAAGCATGCCTAGCACGCGCCCGCCTATATCCATAACACCCCAGCTCATGACAGTGACCCCGCTATGGTGTGCACAGTCCAAGCAAGTTGATATAGGGCGGCCGTGATGGCCACCCCACCCAAGGCGAACAACCCGCCCACTGCTAACACTTCAAGGCGGCTCATGATTGGCCACCCTGATCGCTGTTATCGCTCTCTCTGTTAGATGCACTACCGCATAGGATGATGGCGCCCATGGTGACAATCAGAACCCCTGCTACCGCGTATTGCTCTATTGCCGCCCTAATGGTGTCGGGTGTGAATAGCATCACGCCTAGTGCTGAAACTACTAGGGTAATGATCATCAGATCTAGTGCTATGTGTGTCTCTCTTTTCATCGTTCTCTACCTTTATTTACTAGGGGTTGCGCCCCTCCGCTGACGGCAGCCGTCGTGCCATCGCTTGGGATTGTACCGCGTTTATTACGTGCACTGTAACCCCCAATGTATAAAATATTTAATGCATGTATATATAAGCATGCTCAATATATTTTGTGGGAGCTCTCTCTGTGCCCCCTCAATTTCGATTTCCCCCC
>QXYP01000339.1:1653-4252 GCA_009886815.1 Halieaceae bacterium | reverse complement strand
ATTTCCGCCAGATTCCCCGGGGCAACGTAATTATTGGTGGCAGCACCCGTGCACCCGCCTATCCCGATATTCGCCGCGCCTATGTGGAGCCGCAAAATACCCTGAATCAGTTGCAGCAAATACGACGACTTGCCCCTGCATTAGCGCGGCTGAAGATTATTCGAGTCTGGAGCGGTGTCGAGGGTTATTTGCCTGATAGTCAACCGATATTGGGACCTAGCGACCATGTCAGCGGGCTTTACTATGCTTTCGGTTTTTCCGGCGCCGGATTTCAGATTGGCCCAGGGGTGGGTGACATGCTAGCGGAACTGATTGATACTGGCACCACTGATATATCTCTAGATCCTTATCGAATCAGCCGGTTCAGCAATACCCAAGTGAAAGCGGTATGACTGAGGGAAATCCCCTATTACCGACCCGGGAAGAGCACGATATGCTGGGGGAACGGGAATTGCCGGCCCAGGCCTACTATGGTATCCACACCCTGCGTGCGGTTGAAAATTTTCCGATTACTGAAACGTCGATCTCTGACTATCCTGAGTTGATCCAGTCGCTGGCCTGCATCAAGCAGGCGGCTGCTCTGAGTAATCATGAATTGGGTTTGCTTGATAAAACTCGCACTGAGGCGATCATCTCTGCCTGCAAAACATTGCGTTCAGGTGAACATCATGATCAGTTCCTGGTTGATGTCATTCAGGGAGGGGCGGGCACCTCGACTAATATGAATGCCAATGAGGTCATCGCTAACCTAGGACTTGAAGTCTTGGGGCGGGTCAAGGGAGATTATGTCTGCTTGCATCCGAACGAACATGTCAATCTGAGCCAGAGTACTAATGACGTCTACCCGACCGCACTGAAACTATCCGCCTGTCTGGGGATAATGGGGTTACTCGAGGCGATGGGCATCCTGCAGAGGGCTTTTCAATCCAAAGCCATAGAATTTCAGGATATATTGAAAATGGGACGCACCCAGCTTCAGGATGCTGTGCCTATGACTCTGGGACAGGAATTCGGGGTCTATGCGGAGACCCTCGGTGAGGACATCGAACGGCTTAAAGAAGCCTCATTACTGATGCGCGAGATCAATCTTGGTGGCACGGCAATCGGCACTGGCATCAATGCACACCCTGAGTACTCGGGGCTGGTCTGTCGACACTTATCAAGGATCGCCGGCGTCGAACTGATGACAGCGCCAAATCTGGTCGAGGCGACACAGGATTGCGGTGCCTTCGTGCAACTGTCCGGTGTACTGAAACGAATCGCCATCAAACTGTCAAAAACCTGCAACGATCTGAGGCTGTTGTCGAGCGGGCCGCGGGCCGGACTCAACGAAATTAATCTTCCTTCCATGCAAGCTGGCTCCAGTATCATGCCAGGCAAGGTCAATCCGGTGATCCCGGAAATGGTTAATCAGGTAGCGTTTGAGGTCATCGGCAACGATGTCACCATCAGTATGGCTGCTGAATCCGGACAGCTGCAACTGAACGCCTTTGAGCCTATCATCGGCCACAGCCTGTTTAAGAGCATCACCCACCTGCGTAATGCCTGCGCAACATTGGCAGAACGTTGCGTTGTCGGCATCAGTGCCAATCCTGAGATGCTGCGCGCTCAGGTGGAGAACTCCATTGGTCTAGCGACTGCACTCAACCCCTACCTGGGTTATGACAATGCCACTGAGGTGGCAAAGGTTGCTTTGCGCGACAATCGTCGCGTCTATGATCTTGTTCTGGAAAGTGGACTCTTATCTAAGCAGCAACTAGACGAGATCCTTCAGCCCGGCATATTGACCAGCCCCCGCATGCCGCTCCTACATCCCTAGAACCCCAATTGTGCGTCAGCGCTTAGTGCTTATAACTCAGATTTGGTGTTTCATACCAGCGACGCAGGCCAGTTTGAGAGCCTATTGTCTGGTGGGTTTGCGAGGTGGCTGGAGGGTTAAGGCAAGTAGCATCTTGCTCAGAGCGCTAAGTGGCGCTCGACGAGCGCGACATGCAGGCGAATCCCTGTCGCCAGAACGTCGTCGTTAAAGTCGTAATGGGGATGATGCAGCGGAACATCGTTATCGCCGCGACCTTGGCCCAGCCAAATATATGCACCTTTGCAGGCCTGAAGCATAAATCCAAAGTCTTCCGAGGTGAAGGCCGGGTGCGGAGCGACTTCGGCATGAGCAACCCCTGCTGCAGCTTTTAACGCTTCCTCTACGGCCTGCGTATTGTTGATCGTCGCCGGATAGTAGCGATTGTAATTCACTGTCATGCGGGTGCCGCTGGCGACGGCCACGCCTTCAGCGACTAGCCTCAGGGATTCCTCAATACGGTCCTGCACGTCAGCGTCAAAGGTGCGCACAGTGCCGACAACGCGGACGGCGGCGGGAAGTACGTTGTGTGAACTTCCCCCCTCTATCTGGGTTACAGAAAGTACCGCTGTGGACATTGGCGAGATCCGACGGGAGACTAGGCTGTTAAGTTGAGTGACAAGGTCGCTGGCGGCTAGAATTGCGTCCGGTGTTTGATGGGGCATCGCGGCATGCCCGCCACGCCCCTCAACCAGAATTTCAAACTTGTCAGCTGCCGCCATGATCGGCCCTGACCGAGTTGAA
>QXYP01000339.1:0-1643 GCA_009886815.1 Halieaceae bacterium | reverse complement strand
AGATCGGGCCAGTTGTGAAAAGCGAATACTCGGTCACAGGGAAATCGCTCAAAAAGGCCATCCTCGATCATGGCGCGGGCGCCAGCTTCTCCCTCTTCGGCCGGTTGAAAGATGAAGTGAACTGTACCGTCGAAGCGGCGAGTATTAGCTAGATGCTGCGCTGCACCCAACAGCATCGAAACATGACCGTCATGTCCGCAGCCGTGAAAGACCCCTGGATGACGGCTAGCATAGGGCAGGCCGGTCTCCTCATGGATAGGTAACGCATCCATATCGGCGCGCAACCCTATGGTGCGGTCTGAGTTTCCTACCTTCAGGGAAGCGACGAGGCCGGTTCTGCCGATACCGGTATGAACCTCGAGCCCGAGTTCACTCAAAGCCTCCGCAATCTTTTTTGCGGTTCGATGCTCTTCGTAGGCAAGCTCGGGGTTGGCATGAATATCACGACGAAAAGACACCAGAGGTGCCACCAAGTCATCGATTTCCTTATTGTCACTACTTTGCATAACAAACCTAAAGTTGGGGGCGGCGGACGAGTATATTGATTTAATTCACCATACCAATGTCATGCCAATAAGCGAACACTTTTAGCATATTCTGTCATAAGCCCTAAAAAGTTAGGCAACTTTTTAACCTTGTTGAGCGTATCTCTGCTCTTATCGCAATGCCGCTGAGTTTTCACATATAGTCTGAGTAAGATTTCGTGATCCATGGAATCAGTCAATGATAGCCCTTGTTGCCCTAAAGCGGATTACTCCGGCAAATGCTTTAATACAAACGACAGGGTGGCAAAGTGTTCAACTTTGTCGATACGATTTGGTTCGTCAGCTGGGCCATCATAGGACGCACCAATAACGTTGAGACCTTGATTGCGAACAGGGAAGTAAACGGTTCCGTCCTTGCCAGTGACCCATGGCTGTTGGTCAGGCATAGTGACGAAATCTCGGATAACTCGCGCCCCTTCTACCGGCTTGCCTTTGTAGAGTACTGCGACTTTGACCAGGTCTCCAGCTTGAGCAGGCATTTTATCGCCATGTAAATCGTATTCGCCATTCTTTAGCGCAGGGGCACCTTTAACAGGAACAATTTGTAGCGTTTGGCTGTTAATTAACGGTACATCCCTCAGCATGCCACGGATATGAACGGCGTATTTCATGGTTTTTAGGGCCGTCACGGCATCGGGCACTTCGTCACGCCCTTTTGCGTGCCATTTGCCATCTTTGGTTTTGGCCCAAATGCCATTATTCATGACCGCTGACACGGCGTCCGGGTAGTCGTCTCCCCCGACCAGAACCATGGGGCCTACCTTGATCAACTGCGCATCCACCTCGTTCCAGTCGCTGTCATAACCGGTTATGCTGGTTATTTTATCGAATCGTTTTACTGTATCTAGGTCATCGGCGCCCACGCCATAAATTACGGCAAGCTGGCTGGAACGCTCGGTAAACCAAATGCCATGGCTGTATGCTTGACCGCCGACGAACATGCTTGCTGCTGCGACCGATGCTGTGACAAATTGACATAATTTATTCATAGTAACTCCATTCGATTTCGAATTTTCAGTGGTATGGAAGGTTAAAAGCTATTTTTTCTCATAGATATTCTGATAGAAGCCACTTACGTCGACGGTAACTGTGACATCC
>QXYP01000338.1 GCA_009886815.1 Halieaceae bacterium | reverse complement strand
AGATTTGGTGGAAAGTGAGCTTTTTGGCCATAAAAAGGGAGCATTTACCGGTGCAACAGCAGACAAGTCAGGACTGTTTTTAGCCGCGAACGGCGGCACCTTACTCCTTGATGAAATTGCCGATCTTCCATTGCCCATGCAGGTCAAATTACTCAGGGTGATTCAGGAAAAATCAGTGCGGCCGGTGGGAAGCACAGCGGAAATACCCATCGATATTCGACTACTTAGTGCCACCCATAAAAGCCTGGCTCAAGAAGTACAAGGCCGTCATTTTAGAGATGATCTTTATTACCGCATCAATGTCATTGGTCTTCATGTACCCGCACTTAGAGAGCGTCTCGATGATATTCCAGTGCTGGCAAAACATATTCTCAAGAAGATTTCTGAAGATCAGAGTGTCCCACCCAGAGCCGTAACAGCCGCGGCGTTATCCCACCTCATGAGCTATGACTTTCCTGGAAACATACGCGAGCTAGAAAATGTTCTTGCCCGAGCCAGCGCGCTAACAGAGACCGATCATATCGACATTGACGACTTGATCCAGCAAGAGGGTTTCGACGCCACACGTCCTATTGCAGGCCAAGAACCCGCAGCGGCCAATAGTTTAGACAATGAAAGCATCCAAACACCCAAGACACTGCTGGATGAAGTCAATGGCGACCTTGAAACCTACCTGGCCAGTAAGGAACGACAGATTCTCACCGAGGCGCTAACCGCACACCGCTGGAATCGAACCTCAGCAGCCCGATCTTTAGGCATTAGTTTCCGCAGCCTTCGTTATAGGCTGAAGAAACTCGGTTTAGAGGACTAAACTGGGCAGACTCCCCAATCTCGCCGCAAGCGAGGACGCCCAACACGATTTAAAACGACGGCCCAGTTAACTTGAGCATTCTTGATACAAAACAGAAATGTCATGTTGCGACTGCCTAGGCCTGCAGCATCCCAGACCAACGCTCTCGTTTCTGAATGGGTTCCCCTGCGGTTGGTCACTGAAACTTCAGGTCGGGATTGGTAGCGATGAAGTAAGGCCCCCTCGGCGTTAAAAACGCCAAATCCGTCTTGATACAGCCCAGCACAACGATGCTGCTGTAGCGGACACAACATCGCTTTTTTGCCTGACCGTAGTGCGGTGGCTCGCGCCAACCAAATGGCCGATATCATTTGGTTGGCCTCAGCGCGCAACCGCCAAGAATGCAGCAAATCACGAAACGAAGGCGCCGCAAGGGAGGCCACAACCGCCATCACAGCAAGAACCGTCAGCAACTCAATCAGTGAAAAAGCCCAAAACCTTCGTGGCCATGAAACGGCGATAGTCATGGGAGAAAGCTATTAAAAATTCAGGCAAAGGGGCAGCTCAAATACCGCTAAAGACCGTCATGCTATGCCTCTATTCCACAGGCGTTACGGGAATCCGCAGCGCCTTAGGCAAGGAAAAGGAGATATTTTCAGGCCGACCGTCTAGATTTTCAACGTTAACCCCGCCCTCCTCCCGCAGCCTGTCGATAACCTCGGCAACCAAGACCTCAGGTGCAGAGGCACCTGCCGTAACACCGACATTGGACACACCGGCAAGCCATTCAACATTGATTTGCTCTGCATTATCAATCAGATGAGCCTCTGCACCACAGCGCTCGGCCAATTCTCTCAAACGATTCGAGTTAGAGCTGTTGGTAGAACCTACGACCAACACCAAGCCTACCTTCTCGGCGAGTAATTTAACGGCATCCTGACGATTCTGAGTGGCATAGCAAATATCGTCTTTACGCGGCCCTTGAATTTCAGGGAAGCGTTTGCGCAGCGCATCGATGACGCGAGCGGTGTCATCGACAGACAGCGTTGTTTGGGTCACATAGGCTAAATTTTTTGCATCTTGAACCTCTAGAGCAGCCACTTGCTCCTCGTCTTCAATCAAATACATCTGCCCACCCGACGCAGCATTGTACTGACCCATAGTGCCTTCAACCTCGGGGTGGCCAGCATGGCCAATAAGAATACATTCACGGCCTTGATCACTAAAAGCCGCCACTTCTACATGAACCTTAGTCACCAAAGGGCAGGTCGCGTCAAAGACTCTCAACCCTCGCTGGCGCGCTCCTTCTTGTACGGCTTTAGAGACGCCATGAGCACTGAATATGACAATGGCGTCGTCGGGTATTTCATCGAGCTCATCAACAAAAACAGCGCCCCGATTCCTGAGGTCATCAACGACAAAGCGGTTGTGGACAACCTCATGACGCACATAAATAGGACTACCAAACACCTCAAGTGCGCGATCGACAATATCAATGGCGCGATCGACACCGGCGCAGAAGCCACGTGGATTAGCCAGCAATACGTCCATATTTATCGCCTCCTCATTTCCTACAGAACGCTTCAATGCAGCTCTGCGACCTCGACATTGTGTATAGCAACTCGGAAGGATAACGTACGCCCCGCCAAAGGGTGATTAAAATCAACCGTTACCTCGTCGGCATCGAAGGTCTTTACAACCCCAGGCAACTCGCCTCCCGCCGCGTCGGCAAAGGAAAAAACCATGCCTTCTTGCAGCTCTGAGTCAACGTCAAACTGATCGCGTTTAATGGTTTGAAAATTGTTGTCGTTGGGCTGTCCGAAACCGTCCTCGGGTGGAATCTCTAACGTTGCTTCGTCGCCCGATTTGAGACCAAAGAGTGCCCGCTCAAAACCCGGCAATAAAGAGCCGTCACCCACGGCAAAAGAAGCGGGTTCTTTTTCAAAGTTTGAGTCCACTTCCGAACCGTCGTCGAGTATCAAAGCAAAGTTCAGCGTGACCCGCGTGCCTTCACTAATGATCAAATCATTCATCTGCCCCACCTTTGTTTTCTTCAAGCGTTACATTTCGGGGGTAAACGCTGTCGATAATCAACAGTGCCGCACCCACTGAAATGGCCGAATCGGCGACATTAAACGCCGGCCAGTACCAAGTACGGTAGTGCAGCGAGACGAAATCTACAACGTAGCCAAGCGCCAGACGATCCCAGAGATT
>QXYP01000337.1 GCA_009886815.1 Halieaceae bacterium | reverse complement strand
GGAAGCCGATTCTCGCCCAGCTGGCGATCTGACAAAATCAGTAAGGTCGCGCCATTGCGAACCGCCATCTCAGCCGTCAGGCATAGCCCCTCAACAGCAGAGCGTAAGTTGCCATTTTCAGGGTCGTAGGTGGCGTCTATATCAGCGATCTTAAGTTTTTCGTCCTCCATATTGAGCAAGGTGTTGAATTTACCCTGGGACAAAACGGGTGACGTCAGACTCACCCGGTACGCATGGTCTTCAACTTCGGCGAATATATTGCCCTCACCGCCCAAATCGACCTCAAGTGACATCACGATCGATTCACGCAGTGGGTCGATGGGAGGGTTGGTCACTTGCGCAAATTTTTGTCTGAAGTAGTCATAGAGAGATCGGTCCCGAGCCGACAGCACCGCCAGCGGCGTATCGTCCCCCATGGAGCCCACAGCTTCGTTGCCCGACTCTGCCAGAGGCCTAAGTACCTGATCACGCTCTTCAAAACTCACCTGAAACATTTTCTGGTAGGTGTCTAATTCAGCAGCCGAAATACCCGGTGCAGATTCGCCGTCAAAACTCCCCTCAATATAGCGCGCATTGTCTCGCAGCCACCGCTTATAGGGGTGGCGAGACTTCAACATATTGTCGATGTCGTCGGTGTGCAGAACCTTCCCTTCTTGTGTATCCACAACCAGCATCTGCCCCGGACCAACCCGCCCCTTGGCGATCACATCGGCCGTTGAATACCCGTGCGTCCCAATTTCAGATGCCAGCGTTATAAACCCGTCGGTCGTTGTCACCCAGCGCGCCGGCCTCAATCCGTTACGATCCAGCAAACAGCAGGCATAGCGTCCGTCAGTGAGTACGATTCCCGCTGGGCCATCCCAGGGCTCCATATGCATGGCTTGATACTGATAGAAGGCCTTGAGGTCTGGGTCCATTCCTTCAATATTTTGCCATGCCGGTGGAATCAACATGCGCAATGCACGGGGCAGTTCAACGCCCCCTGTCGTCAATAACTCCAGCATATTATCTAGACTGGAAGAGTCAGAGCCCGCGGTGTTAACCAGAGGAACAACGCTTTGGAGTTCGGGTAGCAAAGGAGAGGCTAGCTTAGAGGTTCTAGCACGAGACCAGCTGCGGTTTCCTTCTATCGTGTTGATCTCGCCGTTATGGGCCAACATTCTGAAGGGTTGTGCCAGGGGCCAGCGAGGCAACGTATTTGTGGAAAAGCGCTGGTGAAAAACGCAAATGGCCGTCTCCAGCCGTTCGTCGTTGAGATCTGGGTAAAAGCGCGCCAGATCCGCGGGCATTACCAACCCTTTGTAAGACACCACCTGATCAGAGAGACTGCAAATATAAAAATCAGAATCGTCGGCCATAGCAATTTCGGCCTGGCGCCTTGCCATAAATAACTTCGCGGTGACCTGGGCGTGATCAAGCTTTTCTGCGTCGATAAAAACCTGTTCGATATGTGGCAGCTGATCGAGGGCAATTTCACCACACACCTCTGGATTCAGAGGCACCTCACGCCAACCTATAACGTCAAGCTCATTAGCCGCTAAGGCACTCTCAAGCGCCGTCTTAGAAGCACTTTGCGCCGCGGCCTCAGCACCCATGAAAATCATGCCAACAGCGTAGTGCCGGCCTAGGTCCTTGGCAAAATGTGCCTGCGCTTCAGCGCGCATAAAGCTGTCTGGCATCTGCAAAAGCAAGCCACAGCCATCACCTGTTTTCCCGTCCGCAGCAATGCCACCGCGATGGGTCATACAGGTTAACGACTCGATAGCCGTCTCTAACAAACGGTGGCTGGGCTGACCTTTAATATGGGCGATCAGACCAAATCCACAGTTGTCCCGGAATTCCTCAGGGCGGTAGAGGCCCTGCAGGTCGGTCGAGACTGACGCGACACCCGCAATATCATTAGGGGTCATAAACACTCACACTCAAATGGATCGGCACTGTAAACCGAAAACAAGCCCGCCCGTCAGGGTCAAGGCAAAAGGCCGGGTATTTTACACATCTAGGATCAACGGAACAATTATGATCTTGAGGGTCATTCCGCCATAGCTTGGGCGATTTCCTCGATAGTCACGTCATCAACCAGACAAGCACTACCTAGGCTCTCGAGTAATACATAGCGTATTTTACCCCGTACGACCTTTTTATCTCCAGCCATAGCATTGAGAAACACGGCGGCAGACATTTCTGATGGTGGCTTTACAGGCAGGTCGAAACTCACCAAAAATTGTGCCAGCTGAGCAGCCGTATCGTTAGATATATGGCCCCTAGCGGCAGAGATCTTGGCGGCCATAACCATACCGCAGGCAACCGCTTCGCCATGCAGCCACACACCGTAACCCATCACTTGCTCGATGGCATGGGCAAAGGTATGCCCAAAGTTCAGGATGGCGCGCAGCCCCCCTTCACGCTCATCCTGAGCGACAACGTCGGCCTTTATTGCGCAACTTCGCTGGATAGCTTCGGCCAAGACCCCATGGCTTCGATCGCGCAATGCCTCACGCTGATCGATCAGCCAATTAAAAAATCCGGGATCCCAAATACAGCCATACTTAATAACTTCGGCAAGACCCGCTGCAAACTCGCGATCGGGGAGCGTCTGCAAGGAGTCTAGATCAATCAAAACAGCCCTAGGCTGGTGAAAGGCGCCAATCATATTTTTGCCCAGCGGGTGATTCACGCCGGTCTTGCCTCCCACCGATGAGTCAACCTGAGCCAGCAAGGTCGTCGGAAGCTGAATGAAATCAACCCCGCGCAAAAAACAAGCCGCGCTATATCCGGTTAAATCGCCGATAACGCCTCCCCCAAGAGCGATAAAAACACTGCGCCGCTCATGATGGTCTTTGAGTGCGTGCTGCCAAATTTTGTCCGCGCTGATTAGCTGTTTCTGGTCTTCACCATCGGGCAGAATCACCTCTGTCACCTTGCGCCCTTTACCCAAGGCTCCGCGCACGCGCGAAAGATACAACGGCGCCACCGTGTCGTTACTCACCAACACGACCGGAGAATCACCTAACAACTCAGTGAAGCGCTCGCCATCGTCGAGTAAACCATGACCAATAACAATCGGGTAACTGCGATCACCGGCAAGGGGCAGTTCGACCTGAAGACTGTAGATAGGGTTAGACATAATCGTGTGACTCGTGAAATACCTGCATGAAAATAAAAAAGTTAGTCGCTGGGCCTCTTTACGGCTTGAGCGCCTCAGGTGCCTGAAACTGATGTCGCCCCACTCAAGGCAGCAACAATTTGCTCGGCTAACTGCCTAGCATTACGTTTGGCCGTTGGCAGTCTGAGATCTGCTATTTCTTGGTATAACGGCTCTCTAATGGCCATTAAGTCGGTCAGCACGCGACGCCGGTCCTGCCCAGCGAGTAACGGCCGCTTTTGGTCTTTACTGGTACGCCGAACCTGCTCGCGCAAAGTGGCCTCCAAATACACCACAAAGCCACGCTCACTGAGAGTACGACGGTTTTCATCCCTCACAATAGCACCGCCTCCAGTGGCCATCACAATGCCATCCCGAGATGAAATATCGGCTAACACCTTGGCTTCACGGTCACGAAAACCCGATTCACCCTCAATTTCAAATATCCAGGGTATATCCGCGCCAGTTCTTTGTTCGATTTCAGCGTCGGAATCAACGAACTCAAGCCCGAGCATTTGAGCCAAAGCACGCCCTACCGTAGATTTTCCAGCCCCCATGGGGCCCACTAAAAAGACTCGGGCAGAGGAGGTCACAAAATCAGTCGAGAAGGGCCTCGGAAAGAATCCGCGGCGTAATAAAAATTAGCGTCTCTGTTTTGCTCGTCTTGTTTGCAGTGTTCTTGAAAAGCGTACCCAGGTAGGGAATGTCACCCAGAAAGGGGACTTTTCGAACTTGGGTAATCTCTTCATTTTGAAACACTCCACCTAAGACCACGGTTTCACCGTTACCTACTAACACCTGGGTCGTTAGCTGCGTGGTGTTAATCGTGGGAATTAAACCTCCGGTACCACTGGGCACCAAATCACCTAACGAGTCTTGGTTAACCACCAAATCCAGCAGAATGCGATCGTCCGGGGTTATGTTAGGGGTAACCTCCAGCTTTAGAACAGCTTCTTTAAATGAAACGGTTGTTGCACCCGATGCGGCTCCCTCCTGATAGGGAATTTCACTACCCGATTTAATCGTCGCCAATTGTTTATCACCGGTAATAATTTTTGGCTGACTAACAACCTCTCCTTGGCCCGAAGATTCCAAAGCTGAAAGCTCGGCGGTCAAAAACAGATCGTTAGATGTGAAACCCACAGCAAAACCACTGGTTGCCTGTGAAACCCCTAAATCGACCAACGCCGCCCCAAGCCCCTGCTGCTGTTGCTGACCGTCTCCGCCGCCGCCCTGCTGACCCTGCTGACCCCCTTGAACAGGGTAGGTGAGAGTAGGAGTTACCCCGGCCACCGTATCTTCGTTAAAACTGACCACCTGCTCCCTACTACCGGAGACAGAGTAGATGTTGCCGTTGTCATTACCGATGTAACCACCACCCCACTCAATCCCCAGCTCTTCATCGAGATTGGTTGATGCAATAACAATACGGGCTTCAATCATGACCTGACGTATGGGCACATCGACACGTTCAATAAGGTCACGAATTTCAGCCAATTTCGTCGCCGTGTCGGTCACAATGATCGAGTTGGTACGTTCGTCAACAACCACCGAACCTCGATCGGATACCAATGAACCGCCCTCCTCAGAGCCCGCCTCAAAAAGATTAACCACCTCAGAGGCTTTAGCATAACGAATGCGAATGAACTCCGATTGCAGAGGCGCCAGTTCGGAAATCTGCTTATTCGATTCGATTTCCTGTCGTTCGCGTTCCGCAATCTCTACCGCAGGGGCAACCATCAAAACGTTACCGATGCGTCGGCTGTCCAAACCCTTGGTTCTCAGGACCAGTTCAAGCGCCTGATCCCAGGGGACATTTTGTAATCTCAGGGTGATGTTGCCACTGACCGTATCGGAGGCCACAAGGTTGAGATCGGTAAAATCAGCGATCAGCTGTAAAACAGCGCGCACCTCAATGTCCTGAAAGTTGAGCGAGATACGTTCGCCGACATAGGTAAACTCGTTGAGGCGGGCCTTTTTCTCGTCTTCACTTAAGGGCTTAACACTGA
>QXYP01000336.1 GCA_009886815.1 Halieaceae bacterium | reverse complement strand
GTCAGTGTTGTTCACAGCAGGTGGCAACCAAATAACACCGAGTTGGAATAGTAGATTTAGTAATTTTGAGGAGCAGCTAATGGCGGTCATGGTAAGTATCGAAATGAAGTTTAAACCTGAGACAGCTGAAAAGATGCTGGAAACGATGAAGGCAGCCTTAGTCGATACTCGAGGGTTTGAGGGCTGTCAGGAGCTCAAAAGTTATTATGAGACCGACACCCATTCTTTGCTGCTTGTAGAGATATGGGACAGCGCTGAGGCACAGCAGGCCTACATGGGATGGCGGGTGGAAACCGGCTTTATTGACCAAATAGGTGGCGACCTAGCAGGCCCACCGATTGCCCGCACCTTCGAGATTCGAGACGACATTTGAGGAGGTCAATGGGCCGCAGCGACACTGCAGCCCATCGTTGGCCAATTTCCACTTGAGGCCACGGCGCGCTAGCGGGGCAACCTTGTGCGTTACGCTTGTATGGCCCTTGATGCGTCTTATTTAAAGCCTGAATACCTTCCAAAAACGACTCCCGAGCTCAAAGCGGTAACCGCTTCAGACCACCCCTGATATAATGCGCGCTGATTAATCGTATTTGGCAATAACTATGAAAGCAGAACTTCAAGAAGTGATGAATATGTTGCGGAAGCTGCAAGGGTCAATCGACTTCGGCGCCACGCCCGTCGCTGAACGAGAGGAGTTAGCCGAGGACGTCTCTGAGATCATGGATGCCTTATTTGAAGCTATGAAAAAAATACCCGACGCTCAGTGAACTAAGCAAGCAGCGCGTGTCCTGGCTTTAGTGAGCTTAAGCCTTACTTAGCCCCGTCTCACCCCAGCCATTGTGAAAATCATGTGCGGCAGGCTTTGAATAAGTATTCGCAGCACCCCGCCCCACCAGGATGGTTTAGGTGAATCTCCGGGCGAGGTCTCTTCAGCGAAACCAAGGCCGGGCCAATCACCTCGATGGAGCCACAACCCGCACTGCCGTTATCTTATAAACGTAACCATGTCTCTATCCCACAGCATTAGCACTCAACTACAATTCTCGTAAGCTAATCGAAAGGAATCGAAATGAGCGGAAAGTTGGTGACCAATTCAATGCACTGGGGCTGGAAGGTTTCTTTCGGACTGACAATCGCTTGGTTCATTAACTGGACTTTAAGAGCCATGCACGATGCTGGCAGCGAGCGATATCCGGGACTGAACACAGATATTATTCAAATAGGCCTTATTCCACTGGGTCTATGGATTATGTTGCGCTGGCTTACCCTAGGAAAAGACTGACCGAGAGCTATTCAAGTTAGCCCGGCGGGCACGGTGTAGCGCTGGGCTGTGCAAAGGGTCCTTGCGCCTGAAGCTCCTGTAAGCCGGCATTTTGACGCCCGGTTAATCGACAGGCTACAAAGGGATAGTGACTTTGGATAACCCTTTGCCTGATTTTGGGCCGAGTGACGGCTTTGCTACGGGTTCGTACCTGAAGTTTTAAAGGCCTTTACAGCCTCATAGTAGGTTTTCTCTTTGCCCACCCTACTTTAAAGGTTATCGTAGGGGCATGAGCACACCATCGACACCCGAAAAATACATCAACCCCGAAGACGCTTTTAAAGAGCAGCTGCTGTTTAATCTGGTCTACTGCAGTCAGATAAGCGCGGGAGTAGAGAATACCGACGTCGACACCATTATTGCGACCTCGCGGCGCCGCAATTCAGCCTCTGGAATTACCGGTATTTTGGTTTTTGGCGATGGGGTGTTTTTTCAATGGATTGAGGGCCCCAAGGCTGAGGTTACGGCACTTGTAAAACTGATCGAAACAGATCGTCGCCACGAGTTAATGGTGATACTAAGTGAAGACGAGGAGATTAGAGAGCGCATTTTTCCGACCTGGGATATGGAGCTTGTAGACGCCGAGAACATTCAAGAAGTACTTCAGGACGCCCTTGAAACTGCCCAGGACCAAAAGAGCGTTGATGCCTTAGAGCTAATGCTCGAGAAGCTGCAAGAGCGCAATTAGATAGGTACTTAACCCAACGGCCACGCAGCATCATTTAAGCCCACGCAAATTATCTATTTGCCAACCTAGACAACAGCACGGTGGCTTGCGCCTAAGAACTGAGACCCACAGGTAGTGCAAGCAAGACTAGGTGGAGAACCCTGTTTGGGCACCATGGACTACCCTACCGTTTCTATGTGACCATTTCCCCAGACACAAAATGGGGTATCCAATGAAAACAAGAATTACACTTGCGCTGGCTTGGTGGGCGTTCATCCACGCGGGTTTTTTGCTGGCAGGTTTAGTCGATCAAATGAACAGCTCGCTACCTATCCCAACAAGCGAGGTGGGCAGGTTCGTGAGCGACTATTCCGCTATTTATCAGGACGAAATCATACTCTACGCTTTATCGCCTGTTATCTGGCTGGGCCTGTGGCTCACTACGGGCAAGCCCAGAATCCTCCCCTGGAGGGGTTAGCCGCGTTAGGGCACAGTGGGGCAGCCGGCTGGACTGGCTGCAAGGGTAGCCCTAGCGCCACTGCAGTATCGCCACAGACTGACCACATGCCCACGTCACAAGCAGTCGTTCGTAGTTGTAGTCGCACTCGGCGCATACCTTGACGCGACTTGCCAATCCTAAGGGCGCCCGGCACTAAATAATGGACGCATTCAAAGTGAGAGCGTCCCTTGCCCGCCTAGTGCGGGCTTTTTTAGCCTCTGAGGTTCAACAATGCGTAGCTTCCTATTAGGCATATTGTTCACATGCGCCTGTGCGTGGATTGCATCGGCGGGTTATTACGCCTACAGGTGCATTGACGCCGAGGGTGGCCGCTGGTCGTGGATGCCGATGAGCATGGGCTTCACAGAGTATAAACAGCAGCTAGATGGCGT
>QXYP01000335.1 GCA_009886815.1 Halieaceae bacterium | reverse complement strand
TGGGTGTGCCCTTAGCGACCGCCCCCACCCCCTAACACCGCCGCTCACCGACAATGTTTTAAGCTTAAAGCATTCTGGGGTTTTTGGTAGACTCCTAGGGAACGCTGGCGTCTGCCTATACACTCGGGGAAACGGTACCCTTATCAAAACCCGCATTAACAAGAGGCTATACGATGGGAACAGCAGTCACTTACGAGCGCCAAGGCCAAATTGGTGTAATCCGCGTTAATAACCCCCCCGTCAACGCCCTGTCCCACGCGGTCAGGTCCGGGATTATGGATGCGCTCGCCACGGCCGCTGACGACGCCTCGCTGGCGGTGGTGCTAGCGTGTGATGGCCGTACTTTCATTGCTGGAGCCGATATCACGGAATTCGGTAAACCGCCCCAAGCACCGTCGTTGCCCGATCTTTTACTTGCACTCGATAACCATCCCAAGCTAACGATTGCCGCCATTCATGGAACCGCGCTAGGTGGTGGCTTTGAAGTCGCGCTGACCTGCAACTATCGTATCGCTTTAGCCACGGCCAAAGTGGGGTTACCTGAGGTTAAATTAGGCCTGCTTCCTGGCGCAGGGGGTACCCAACGTACTCCGCGCCTTGCCGGCCTACCTGCCGCAGTTGATCTCATTACGTCGGGCAACCCCATAGCCGCCGAGAACGCCTTGTCCCTTCATTTAGTAGACAAAGTGGTTGGCGAAAATCTTGTCGATGCAGCCGTTGCTTACGGCTCCGAGCTTGTTGAGCAAGGCGCACAGAAGAGGCAGGCAAGCACCCTACCCCTATCCCTGACGACAGAAGATGAAAAACTTATCGCGAGTGTGGGCGCTAAACTTTTGAAAAAAACCCGCGGCGAACGGGCGCCGCAACGCATTCTCAACTGCTTGCTGGCCGCCGCCACCCAGCCCTTTGAGGCGGGTTTGAAACGCGAGCGCGAAGAGTTTATGGCCTGCCTTGCAGATCCACAATCTGCCGCCTTGAGACATATGTTCTTCGCAGAGCGCGCTGCTGGAAAAATCGACAGCCTGCCTAAAGACACTAAAGCTCTAGATGTTGCCAGCGTGGGCATTATTGGCGCAGGCACCATGGGAGGTGGCATTGCGATGTGTTTTGCACAGGCAGGCATCAAAGTCACTCTCGTCGATATGACAGACGAGGCCGTTAAGCTGGGCCTGGAAAAAATTGCTAAGAACTATGCCATTAGTGTCAAAAGGGGGCGACTTACAGCCGATCAAACCGACGCGATTATGGCGAACATGACCACCTCGTCTAACTTTAACGATCTCGCTCATGTCGACATGGTCATCGAAGCGGTCTTTGAGAATCTCGAAGTTAAGAAGGACGTGTTCGCGAAATTGGATGGCATTTGTAAGCCCGGCGCTGTCCTCGCCAGTAACACCTCGTATCAAAGTATCGATGCCATAGCCGCTGCTACAACGCGTCCCGAGTCAGTTTTGGGCATGCATTTTTTCAGCCCAGCCAATGTCATGAAGTTGCTCGAAGTCGTTAAAGGGGCCGCCAGCAGCGATACTGTGATTGCAACCGCGATGGCTGTTGGCAAAAAAATTGGCAAGGTGTCGGTGTTATCCGGCATGTGCTACGGCTTTATAGGTAATCGTATGCTGCGACACTACGGTCGAGAAGCTTCGCTTTGCCTCATAGAGGGCAGCACTCCCTCTCAGATAGACAGCGCTATGGAGTCTTGGGGAATGGCCATGGGCCCTCTCGCCGTTAGCGATCTCGCCGGGCTAGATATCGGCTATAAGGCTAGAGAGCAACTCTCTGCTGAGCAAAAGGGTGATCCAGCCAGTTACAGGGTGGCAGATCGCTTGGTAGAAGCGGGCCGGCTTGGACAAAAGTCTGGAGCAGGCTATTACCAGTATGATCCCGAGACTCGTCAGCGGCAGGAAGACCCTGCCGTCATGGCCATCGTCACTGAGGCGCGCCGGGAGCTGGGGATCACACCCCGCCAATTTGACGATGAAGAAATTGTTAATCGCTTGACCCTTGCCCTAGCCAATGAGGGGGCGAAGCTTTTGCAGGAGGGGATTGCACAACGCGCCAGTGATATTGATGTTGTTTACTGCTACGGCTATGGCTTCCCCCGATTCAAAGGCGGTCCCATGCACACCATTGAATCCATGGGTCTTGATAAAGCCGTTACGCTGATCAACGAATTCCGTGACCAACTCAACCCCGAGCATTGGCAGACCGCCCCATTGCTAACAAATCTGGTAGCCAATGGCGGGCAACTCGCTGATTACCACCGTGATTAAAACGTCGCCAGAAAGCCCCAGGGAGGTGCTGGCTTTGAGTGCCCGCCGCTTTCCCAACCATGATGCCCTGCATGTTCCACTGAGCGCATGTAAGCACTACTCGTCGCAAGAAATCACGCTCTCTTACGGCGAATTAGAGCGTGCTATCTCTCAGGCTACCGAGCTCTGGAGGCAAACGGGGGTGACGGGGCGCGTTGCCTTGATATTGGAAAACCGGCCTGAATTTTTTATCCACTGGCTGGCACTCAACGCTCTGGGAATCTCGGTCATTCCTATAAATCATGAAATGCCTGATGCTGAGATTCCCTATTATCTCGAGCACGGCGAAGCCATTGCAGTACTCACCTTGGAATCGCATCGCACGCGACTTGTTAACGTTGTGGACGCGCTGACAACAGCCATCCCTGTGATTACCCAAGAGCAAATTGGTGCGCTGGACCTCGGTGACGTTGCGGCCATGCCCGACTCTCAGGCCGATGTAAATCGCGAGTGCGCCCTGCTGTATACGTCAGGAAGTACAGGCAAACCTAAAGGGTGCCTACTGAACAACGATTACTTTATTCAGCAGGGTATTTGGTATCAAAGTCTTGGTGGCCACATTGCGTTGCGCGAAGGTTGCGAGCGGCTGCTCACACCCCTGCCGTTAAGCCATATGAACGCCATGTCGGTTTCAACCATGGCCATGTTTATGACCGGCGGCTGCCTGATTCAGCTAGACCGCTTTCACCCCGGAACATGGTGGCAGAGCCTGCGCGAGTCAAAGGCCACCGCCCTTCACTATCTGGGTGTACTACCGGCCATACTATTGGCATTACCAGAAGATGCTCAGGACGACTTTTCGACACAAATTCGCTTTGGTTTCGGGGCCGGTGTGAACCCGGCACACCATGAACGCTTTGAGAAACGGTTTGGATTTCCATTAGTCGAAGCCTGGGCTATGACCGAGTGCGGTGCCGGAGGCGCCATTATTGCTAGTGAGGATCCGCGCCATGTGGGCAGTTGCTGTTTTGGCAAACCCCTGCCCGCCGTTGAATGGCAGCTCGTTGACGAACACAAGCAACCCGTTGCCACCGGAGAGCCCGGAGAGCTGCGTGTACGCGCACGAGGAACTGATACTCAAAAAGGCTATTTCTCTGGCTATCTAAAAAACCCTGAGGCCACTGCCGAAATTTGGGCAGATGGCTGGCTCAACACCGGTGATGTTGTTGTAGAACTGGAAGACGGTAATCTCGCATTTGTCGATCGTCGGAAAAATATCATCCGGCGCTCGGGTGAAAACATTTCTGCACTGGAGATTGAGGCAGCTCTGGGTGACCACCCGGCGATTAAATCTGCCATCGCTACCGCTGTTCCAGACGAAATGCGCGGAGACGAGGTTGCCCTGTGCGTCATCCTCAACAATTCTGTCGACAGCAGCCTCGAGACGGCGCAGTCCATACAAAAAATCGCCCTAGAAAAGCTTGTGTATTTTAAGGCTCCAGGCTGGATACTATTTGCAGAGGCTCTACCCGTCACGCCCGCCAACAAACCCAAGCGCGCCGACATAAAACAATTCGCCAAAACACGCGTAGCCAATAGTGATGCCTATGACCTTCGCGCTTACAAGACACGGAAGAAATTGACATGAAGGACTATAGCGGTGTGGTCTTAACAGCCCCTATCAGTCTGGGGTACGCGCGACAAAGTCCTCACGGGGCGGCTTGGTTTGTCGGCTCGGTTTTGCGGGAAATGATCCGTGCTGCCGGCATTAACAAGGTCGATATTGATGGGATTTCTGTCTCGAGCTTTTCTTTGGGCATCGATTCTGCGGTCGCCCTCACACAACATTTTGGCCTGTGTGTGCGCTGGTTAGAGCAAGCCAATGTCGGGGGCGTCTCAGGCATATTAGCCATGCGACGGGCCGCCAGAGCCGTTCAGTGTGGCGAGGCAGAGATTGTTGCCTGCATCGGGGGCGATGGCGCCGCGCATCGATCTTTTGAACATACCGCCGCTCACTTTTCTAACTGGAGCACCGACGCGGCATTCCCTTATGGCGCCGCGGGTCCCAATGGTCCCTTTAGCCTCATCACCGCCCATTATATGGAGCGCTACCAGGCCCAACGGGAAGACTTTGCCCGAATCTGTCTTGACCAACGCTACAACGCCAATCATTTTCCTGGCGCACTGCTGGGCCATAAAACGCTATCCCTGTCGGACTACCTCAGCGCTCGACCCATTGCTGGCCCCCTGCATCTCTTTGATTGCGTGATGCCCTGTGCCGGTGGTGAAGGCTTTTTAGTCATGAGCGAAGAGCGCGCGCGGCAACTAAAACTCCCCGCCGTAAAAATTCTCGCCGCCGATGAATGCCACAATGCGCACGCCGACGATCCGATACAAGATCGAGGGGGTTGGACGCGCTACATTCACGACCTCTACAACCGCGCCGCCGTGGGGCCCGAGGAGGTCGATTTCTTGCAGACCTACGACGACTATCCGGTTATCAGTATGTTGCAAATGGAGGATTTGGGATTTTGTAGCAAAGGGAATGCCCCTGAGTTCGTGGGGAGAACCGATATGCGCTTTGACCAGTCAGGACCGGGAATGCATAAACTGCCCCACAATACTTCGGGTGGCCAACTGTCCTGTGGACAAGCCGGTGCTGCCGCTGGATTTCTAGGGGTAACTGAGTCACTCCGGCAACTCACGGGTCAGTCTCAAAAGAATCAGGTCCCTAATGCGCGGGTTGGCCTTGTGAGTGGTTATGGCATGGTAAATTATGACCGTGGTGTCTGCGCTGCAGCAGCTATGCTGCAAGGAGTTGACCGTTGAATATCAAAGATAAGATGCGCGCACGACTCAAACTCAGTCGCCCTTCGCTACGTGCAGAAGCACGACCGCCCGGACAACGCTCCGTCTGTGGCAGCCAGTTTTCCGCTGCGAATCTTCCCGGTGCTCTGCAACTACAACACTGCACTGACTGTGGTCATATCCAGTATCCTCCAGCAGAGCTGTGCGGAGCGTGTCTAGGCCATACTTTGATTTACCGTAATACAGCCTGTGAGGGCACGCTGCTCGCACAATCGCAACTTCACCATAGCCTCTGGGAGTACTTCAAGCGACGCATTTCAGAAGCCCCTTGGCCGGTGGCTACGGTACGGCTCAATGCGGGCCCCGTGGTTATTGCTCATCTTGTTGGCCGTGATTTCAATGCAGGGGACGCAGTGCAGGTATTCTCCCATTCAGACGCATCGCGTTCTGTCGTACTGTTGGCCGTGTCGGCTTCAGCAAACATCGAGACACCCCAATTGCGCCAAGACATTGTCGCCGCAATAGGACTCGATCAACCCGCAGAGCGCCAACACGGCATCTGAAGAAACCCATAGGCAGCCGGGAGAATAATTCACTATGGCCCATGACAGCATTATTGTAACTGGCGGCAGTACCGGTATAGGCGCTGCTATTTGCTCGCGTTTACTGGAGCGCGGGTATCGTGTGATCAACCTCTCTCGCCGACCTCTCAACCTCGCCAATAGCCGACTGGAAAATATGACATTGGACCTCAGCGATCGGGCTGCGGTTAAAGCAGTAGCGCAAGAAATTGCACAGCGCCACAACATCACCGGCCTCATTCATAATGCAGGTCTTATTCGTGCGAATCTCATTGAGGACGTCAATCTTGAGGACTTTGACTACCTCAGTGAAGTGCATATCGGGGCCGCCATCACCCTAGCCCAAGCCGTAATACCCGGCATGAAAGCCCAGGCTTTTGGTCGTATCGTTTTAATTACCTCCAGAGCGGCTCTCGGTCTGGCAACGCGCACCAGTTATAGTGCGACCAAATCGGGAATGATGGGCATGGCCCGAACTTGGGCCCTGGAACTAGGCCCCTACGGCATCACCGTGAATACCGTCGCACCAGGGCCCATTCAGGATACTGAGATGTTTGAGGCCGTTGTGCCTGCAGACAGCGAAAAGCTGGTAGATATGGCTGCTAGCATTCCAGTAAAACGTTTAGGCCGATCAATCGATGTCGCCCATGCCGTAGACTTTCTAGCCGATGAAGCATCTGGCTTTATTACTGGGCAAACGCTGATGGTCTGTGGCGGGGCCAGTCTTGGCTCTTTGGCTCTGTAGGGGAGTTCAGTATGCAGCAGATTCCTGATCGCAACTTTGATGCACTGGTCACGCCCACCAAACTGCACCGCAGCCTATACACCGACCCGGAAATTTTTGAACTGGAAATGAGCCGAATCTGGGGTCAAGCCTGGATTTTTATTGGCCATGAATCTCAGGTGCCGAAGGCTGGAGACTACTTTACTACTCACATTAACCACCAAATACCGGTAGTAATGAATCG
>QXYP01000334.1:2508-7029 GCA_009886815.1 Halieaceae bacterium | reverse complement strand
TTAAAGAGTGGCCTTTATGTTTTTTTTGTTTTCGAGCGCTGAAGATCTGTCGAGATCGACTTCCAGCATGTCATCATTAAAAAGGCATTTCCTCGCCCCTTTATTACTTATCAGCTTATGCTGGGCAATATCGATCACATCTGCTCAGGCATCGAACTTAGCGGTCTTTGAAGCAGCAGACGTTTTTGCACTTGAGTATGCCGATGACCCTCAGGTCTCTCCAAACGGTAAAGAGGTGGCCTACGTCCGCGTGTCCATGGACATAATGACCGATAAAGCCCACCGCGCGATTTGGCAAGTGAACACCGACGGAAGTGATCATCAGCCCCTGGTCAGTAGCGAAGCGCAACATAGTTCGCCGCGCTGGTCGCCCTCGGGGGATCGCCTCGCCTATCTGTCCAAGGTTAATGGTAAAACACAGCTCCTCGTTCGCTGGCAAGAAACGGGAGCTACCGCCACACTCACCACACTCGCTGAGGCACCATCAGCAATTAGCTGGGCACCCAATGGCAAATGGATCGGCTTCATTCGCACAGTGACTCACCCGGCCGCACAATTAGCATCGATGCCCGACAAGCCCAAAGGCGCCAACTGGGCCGATCCTGCGGTTGTCATAGACCGAATGACCTACCGACAAGACGGTGCTGGCTACCTCCCTGCGGGCCGCAAGCACCTCTTTGTCATACCCGCCGAGGGCGGTACGCCACGACAACTCACCACGGCAGACTACCCCATAAACTCAGGCATCACTTGGACCCACGATAGTCGAGCCATTTTATTCAGTGGCAATTATCGCGATGATCACGAGTATCATCCCCGACAGAGTGATCTCTTTAAAGTCTCCCTGCTAAACACAAAATTAGAGCCCATAACCCAACAACCGGGAGCCGAATTTTCTCCAGCCGTCTCACCCGATGGCAGGTTACTCGCCTATCTCGCAGCAGCTGATCAACGCCGGGGGTACAACCCCAATCAACTCATGGTTATGGATTTGCAATCCGGTGAAAGTCGCTCGCTAACGAAAGATTTTGATCGGTCTGTCGATGACGTTCAGTGGGCCACAAACGGCAAGACGCTCTGGATTCAATACACGGACCAGGGCATGACCCGCCTTGGGAACGTATCGCTACAGGGTGAAATGCGTCAGACGAAGACGGCATTAAGTGGGACCAGTATCGGGCGCCCCTATACCAGCGGAACTTTCTCGGTGAGTGGTGATAACACTATCGTTGCAACTGTCGGAAGTGACAAAAAACCGGCAGACCTAGCGCTGCTACAGCCCAACAAATCGCCCCTTGCCCTTACCACTCTCAATAGCGATCTACTAGGCCACAAAACCCTTGCCTCTACCGAGCAAGTAACTTGGCCGTCCTCTTATGATGGCAAGATGATTGAGGGTTGGGTTATGAAACCCCCGCAGTTTGATCCAACACAGACATACCCACTGATCCTAGAGATTCACGGCGGCCCTCACACAGCTTACGGGCCAAACTTTAGCACCGAAGCTCAGCTATATGCTGCTGCAGGATACGTTGTGCTTTACGCCAACCCTAGAGGCAGTACCAGTTACGGCGAAGCCTTTGCCAATAGTATTGATTTGGCATACCCCGGCTATGACTATGACGATTTGATGGCAGGAGTCGATGCACTACTTGAGCAGGGCTACATAAACAAAGAGGAATTGTTTGTTACCGGTGGTTCTGGGGGGGGCGTTTTAACCGCCTGGATTGTGGGCAAAACCGATCGCTTTAAAGCGGCGGTTGTTGCCAAACCGGTCATCAACTGGGCGAGCTTTGTGCTGACTGCTGACATGAATTATTACTTTGCTACCACGTGGTTTGAGACCCACCCCTGGGAGGATATTCAAAGCTACTGGGACCGATCGCCATTATCTCTGGTGGGCAATGTTTCCACTCCCACTTTACTACTGACCGGTGAGCTCGACTACCGTACCCCGATCAGTGAATCTGAACAGTACTATCAAGCACTCAAACATCGAGGAATCGATACGCTTATGGTGAGAATCCCCGGTGCCAGCCACAGTATTTATAAGCGCCCTTCTCATCTGATCGCCAAAGTTAATTCTATCTTGGCGTGGTTTGAGCGTTATCGCTAAAAGCATCGAGGCTTGAGGGTCTGTCAGCTAACGCCTCAACTTTGGCGACAACCGCCAGGTGTGCATTGTCGCCTACCAACCAGAAGCTACCCGGCCTGCCACCTCGCAAATTTTTTCCCCAGCTATCGCGACTGATAATCGATGCTCCCAATTTACTGGCACCAGCAGGCTATGACTCATTATCTGACGGCATTAACCGCTAGGCGCCCATGCCCCTTAGGGGGCTTTGAAGGCGATAGCATTGGCTTCGACGTCACACTCCTCCGCTGGAAGCTCAGTGGGTGAAACCTTGTTTGCTTCAGCTTTCGCAGCCGCCACAGTGGCGAGGTATAAAGGGTCATTTTGCAGTCGCGCAAAAGCGGCCGCGCCGACCGTCATTCCAGCCAAAGTGTCACTTTGCCAGTGCACGTTACACACCATACGGCTGTACGCATATTCTTTACCACGAGCTAGAATAGACTCTGCCTGCGCTGGGAAAATCTGCGATAACACCAGCGCCCAACCCCAACCAACGGCACTGTGGCCACTGGGGTAAGAGCCATCGTCGGCCAGCATCTCTTGCTCACTGGGCGTACATATGGGCTGCTCGTTAACGAGAAAAGGGCGTGCGCGCTGGTACTTCTGTTTTGCGGGATAACTCGCCAACCCGAAATCTGCTAAAGAACGCTGAAGCAGCCGATTGAGCACCGGCGTTTCAGATTCACTAATCACTCGCCCCACAGCGCATTGAAAGGTGGCAGCCGCTTCTGGGAATTTTAACTCGGCATCACGCGCAGCTAAATTCCAACGCGGGGTACCTTGTAGGGCTAGTACTGCCTTGTTTGCGGCAACATCGGCCATTTCAAGGGCACTCCCCGCGCTTGGTGGCGCAGGAATAAATGCTGCGCTGTTGAGAACCGGTTGCCCGTGAAGAAAGCCCTCTAACAGACCTGGACGCAATTCTTCGACATCGCCTAGTACATCTAGATCAGACACCTCACTGCGGGAAACCACCGCTACCATCAAGAAGAAGGCAAACATTGAAAGTTTTTGAACAAGCACTATATTTTCCCCTTTTTTGTCTGCAAAACTATGGCCGATCGATACTTCTGACAGATCGCGAGCTTCGCTTTATATTTTTATGAACAGCGTAGTCGATATTCATAGAAACCATAAATTTCGATACACAAAAACCTCGGCGCTTCGTTAAACACGCCCTTAAGGTCTCAGTCGCCGCCAAAACTATGTAGCACAAGTGACCTAAGAGCACGTCACTTAATGGCCAAGAAGCCCTCAAAAGATAAATATTTAAAGATCGACAACACGTCCACAAAACCGGCCCGCGCCAACAGATCTAAATTACCTTGAGTCGAGAACGGTTCAAGCACGCCCTTGAGGCTTCTGGACTTGCTGAATATTTCCTCGGGGCTATAACCCTGTGCAATTTTGTATTCGTTGTACAAACTCGTCGTAATATCCTGAAACCTCGCGTCGTTGGCCCTGACCTTTTCAAACAGTAAAAAAGCGCCTCCCCAATTCAGGGCGCTATAAATCTTGTCTATTAGGCGCTGGCGCTCACTGGGTCTAATAAATTGAACGGTATAGTACGCAACCACTAGGTCAGCGTTATTAATATCCGCTTGAAGCACATCATCTAGAACAAATTCCGTGTGCCCAAGATCCAGCCCGGCAGTTTTTTGCCGCGCGAGTTCAAGCATGGCTGGCTCAAGATCGATACCCACAAATCTCGCTGATTCCTTGGCTTTATTGTGTAGCGCCAGTTTCGACGTTAGTTCTCCGGTAGAGCACCCAAGCTCATAGCATGTTGAGCCTGCGGATAAGAAAAAATCACTCAGATCGCAAACAATTTGATGACCTTCGGCATACAGGGGCACCGACTTGGCAACATGGCTATCGAATTGCTGAGCCGTTTGCCCGCCAAAAGACCATCGTGCATTACCCGCTTCCAGTCCGTCTCCGACACTTCCCATGATGCGACTCCTTCCGCTATGCGCTGTTGTTTTCCATTGAGTCTACAGAAAAAGACTGACTTCCAAGACAAATCATCCATCGGCTGTGCCCACCAAATGCACCGTGGGTAACCGAAGTGCTGCTGTAGGCGCCATAGTCCATTACTTCCTGTGCCTGAGCTGGCGTGGCCAGAAAATAGGGTATTTTATGGTCTTTGAGATCTGGGATTTTCTCCCCAAAGCCTCGCACGCGTTTTGCAGAATAATAAATTTCGCCCTCTCCGTGTGCGTCCTTCAAAATATCTTTAATCGCTACTAGCCTCAGCTGCGCCGACTCGTGGTCGAGATTATTGTGTCGATCATTAATTTGAGCAAGCAATTGCGAACGCTCTCTTCGCAATTCATTGAATTCACTTTGTATACTTTTAAATTCATCTTGAGTTGGCATAGAGACAA
>QXYP01000334.1:0-2498 GCA_009886815.1 Halieaceae bacterium | reverse complement strand
AAGCCTCGATCATCTCGCGACGGCAGTGGTCTCCTAAAACCCGACACAGCACGCCGGCAGCAACCACGATCTCAAATCGCTGGTCAGGAGGACAAACCATCTTCTGCAGGGCTTCAATACCACCCTCTAAAAAGTGCACGGTGATGTTGTCGCGCTTTAGTGGCGCTAATTGTTTGTGGCCGGATACACCTCCAGCTTGTAATGCCAGATTTGTCTCTTCAAAGCCCTCTTGGAGGCAGTTCGTTCGATAGGCCCTTAAAGCCTCAACGGCAAAGTCTACTCCGAGAATATGGAACTCCTTTGCGCTAAAGGTTTCAGCAAGTAGGTTGTAGAACGGCTGCAGGCGCCCATCGCCACAGCCGTAGTCTATAAGCCACAAAGCGTTGGAAGTGCGGGTTCCTAAAGCGAGTGTTTGCTGCACTAAATAGCCAATTGCCTCTTTTTCTTGTTCCGAAATTTTAGTGAGATTGTAAGCATTCTCCTTGAATCTCCGATTGAAAAACTCGACCAATGTGGGTGTGGTCGTTGGCTCTTTTTGGGTCGATTTTCCGTCAGTAAAGCTTTTCACGAGTTCGACCATCGTCGCTTTGCGCGCCGACCCCTTGAACGAAATGATATCGCCACTGCGCAAGGCCGCTTGTAAAAATTTCTCCAAGGATGTTACTGACTCAAAATGTTGGTGCGTTATACGATCATCAATCAGTTGATCGAGAGCTTTACAGTGATCGCCAATTGACAAGAACATGGCAATGCGTGAGTCATTGATGTCTTGGGCCAAAGCCGTATGGTAGTGCAACGCCTCTTCACCCATTTCGCCCATATCACTTAGCACCAAAATACGACGGCCGTCAGATTCGGGTTGCATTAGCCCTAGAACATGTAAATTCGACCTCACCGATGCTGGGTTTGTATTAAAGCTGTCATCCAGTATTTGAATGTGGGTGCCATTGGCCAAAATCCCTTGGAGTTTTTGGTTGCGCCGTTTTTCGGACACAATTTTTTCGAAGGCGGGAAGAGCCTGCGCTAGATCAACGCCTTCCGATACGAGTACAGCGACGGCAACTAAGCTATTCAATGCCATATGCACACCCGGCAAAGCCACGGTGTAATGGACGCACTTCTGGAAAACTCGAACTCGCAGCATTGAGTGGCTGGGCCCCAACGCAATGTCCTCAGCACAAATATCAGCTTGGGGATGTTCCCCAAACGTAAGAATATTGATGTCTGGTCGCTGTAACGCCAGGCCATGCATTGTAGGGAAGTGTGCAGAATCTCGATTGAGCAGTACCGTCCCGCCCGACTCCAGCCCCCAAATGATCTCCATTTTTGTTGTTACCACCGAGGCAACTGATTCGTGAAACTCCATATGGTCGGCTTGAATATCTGTCACTACGGCCGTGTGTGGACGCACCGTCACCGCCTTTGGAAGGATCGTACGCTTAGCGCCCATACCCATCTCAATCACAGCATAACGCGCACCCCTGGGAATATTGGCCGTACTTTTGGGGACTCCAGGCTGATGATTAAAGTTGGCAATATTTTTATAGACGCTGCCATGCGCCTCAAGCAAGGCCGTCACCATGGAGCAGACGGTACTCTTGCCTACACTGCCAGTAACTCCTATTACTCGGCCACGAAATGCCGCTCTTCGAGCCAGTGCCAACTTAACCAATGCAGTGAAGGTATTTCTGACCTCCAAGTATTGTCCCTTGGCCGCTCTTGTTTGATCAGATGTGATCACTAGAGAAGCGCCTTTTCCTAAGGCTCGGTTCACTTCACTCTCGGTACTGGGTTCAAAGCCCCAGTGATCGTCTTTGCAGACGAAGATACCGGTTCGCTCCAAATGGCTTAAAGAAAACGTTAATTCTGGATAGGCGTAATCTTGGGTTATAGGTGGGTCAAACTCCCCGCTAGTCAGTTTAGCTATAGCGCTACCTCGCAAAAATGGCAGCGAGGCGGCAGACCCCTCAGTTAATCGTTGACGCAATGCCTCTCCCGCCCGTAACGCCCGGCCGCAGACGTCGATACTCATTAACAAACCGGGTAACGTGGTTTCCGGTGCACTGAAGGTGCTCAACCTAGCCTCTGTCACCAGCAGTTCAAGCAGCAGCACCTCAGCATAAGAAAACACTGCCTCAGAAGGGTTAACGTAAAGATAAATAAATAGCTGCTGTAGCATCAGCCACGGCGCCTCGTCTAACGCTCTACGCAAGACACTGGGCTGAAACAGTACCTGCAGAGCGATATCGTTGGCGATATCCGAGTATGGAGCCGGTGCCACTGCGGCAAAGCCCAGCCACTGATAAGCCGTACAGAGGTGTTTATACGGGACATTGCTAAAGGCATTTTTTACGTGATCGCCAAGCCGCAACCGAGCCTTTTCCATCTCGGCGTCTGTACTTAGATCTGCCAGACAAAGCAGATAGTTGGCATAGTCCGGAGAAAGATTAGCGGGCCGTTGAGTACTAGTGGTTTGATCATTAGGGGTGAAACTGGGC
>QXYP01000333.1 GCA_009886815.1 Halieaceae bacterium | reverse complement strand
GCAGCATGTCGTCCAGATCTGACCTTGTGCCCGATGGCGTTGCGAAAGGTCCAATGACCGATGAATTAGCAAGGCTAGGGGTAATGGTTAGGTACCCATCTCCCAGTATTTGAGGCCAAGCGGCGCTTATCCACTTCAGCGGTATCGGCTTTGTATCAAAATTATAAACTCGCCACTGTAAGGATTGAGGCGTCAATGTTATTTGTAAGTCTCCTGAAACTAGACAGTCTCGAGCTTCTGGCAGTTTTGGTGGGTTAAAGTCCTCCGTTAACTGTTCGACTCCTTCCATCGCTGCTAGCTTGGCAAGTTCAGTCGCACCAACTACGCCGCCAATACCGCTAACAATGGGTAGGTCATGAGTAATTTTTCCACCAAGATCTAATAAGGCTTGGCGTAACTTCCCTGAGTCGTTTCCTTGCAGTAAGACCTGTACCGTTTGATGCGGGGTTAATGTTTCAGGGTTGGTTTCTCCCGAGACGGTTGTCGAAAGAATCAGCACACAAATTATCAATAGGCGCAGCAGTGCTTTCATGATCGAGTTACGAATTCTGCATTCGGTACATGTGGCTAAAGTCGACATCAAGCATATCAATCACATTTTGTAGGGGAATGGGCTTGGCCAGTAAAAAACCCTGCAGAATGTTGCAGTGATGACGCGTAAGAAAATCTGCCTGCTCGTGTGTTTCGACGCCTTCAGCGACCACATCAAGATTCAGTGCAGTCGCAAGAGCCAGTATCGCCCGGACAATACTATTGCCACTTTCATCGCCAAGATTAGCGACGAAGGCTTGATCGATTTTTAGCGTATTGACGGGGAAGTCCTTCAAATAGCTTAGCGATGAATAACCTGTCCCAAAATCATCAATAGCAAGTCGAAAACCAGCTTTGCGCAATTCATGAAGCTTTAACAGGCTGTCGTCGGCGTCAGACATAATCACGCCTTCAGTGAGCTCGAGCTCGATCGCGTTCTTAGACTGCAACTCACTCAGACGAAGCTTAAGAGTTTCCAGAAAATTGGCCTGCGTAAACTGTAAGGGAGACAGGTTGATGCTAATGGTCAGATAGGAGGGGAAAACCTCTTTTAATGTTTGAATATCACTGTCCACGCGTTTAAATATCCAGTCACCCAATTGACTGATGAGGCCGCTACCTTCGGCCAGTGGTGCGAAAAGCGCAGGTGAAATCGCACCAAGTTCGGGGTGGCTCCATCGTACTAAGGCTTCTACACCACAGATTCGGCCTGTGCTCGTGTCAATTTGGGGCTGATAAGCCATAAACAGTTGATCGGAGCTCTCGAGAGCGTCGCGCAGGTCAGCCTCTAAACGAAGTTTCCTCTCTGCATCGTCGGCCAAAGAGTCGTCGTAGAGTCGGTAACGATTGCGCCCGGCAAGCTTTGCTGCACCCAGAGCAATATTGGCTCTTCGAATAATCGCCTCAGACTCCAGGCCATGTTCGGGTGCCATTGCAATACCGACACTCGCCGATAATACGAGGTGGTTATCGCTAAAAATTAATGGCGCATTGAGTGTTTCCAGAATCAAGGACGCGATGGTCGTTAGTGCTTGGCTGTCCTTAATATTGCGAACAATAATATTGAATTCATCACCACCGGGGCGCATGAGATCAATCGTCATATCATCTAAATCGCTGCGGTTAATAGCTTCGTGAGGATCGGGCCCTCGGGGCGCGTACACACTCAACCGCTCCTCCAACCGCGCTGCCACTACCTTCAGTAAACTGTCGCTCAGAGCTTCACCCAAGGGGTCGTGAATCCGTTTAAAGTGATCAAGGTCGACCATCAGCAAGCCAAGGGATCGCTGATGATCTGCCGTCTCATCTAAACTTTTTTTGAGCTGATCGACAAAGCTGCGTCGATTGGGCAAGGACGTGAGTGGGTCATAGTAGGCAAGTGTTCTTAGCTGTACTTGCTGAGCTTTGAGTGCGGCGAATGCCTCGGCAGCTCTGAGCATGTACTTTACATCGCGTGACAGCAGAGCCCAGTTGATCGGCTTTGTTTTGTATTGTGTGGCTCCGGCCTCAAACCCTTGGTCAATAGACCGGCTATCGTTGGCCCCCGTGGCTATTAACACGGGTAACGATTGACCCCTCTCGGTCTGTCGTATCGCCCGACAAACTTCAAAGCCATTTAACAGCGGCATATCCACGTCTAGAAAAACTAAATCAGGCTGCTGCTTATCGAATAGTGTCAGGGCCTCCTGTCCATTTTCTGCCTCCAGAACGCTCATTCCCGCCGACTCCAAGCATTCTCTTGCCAGCAGTCTTACCGTTGGATCATCGTCGCAGACAAGGATGGTGGCAGATACGTCAAACCGTAGGTCGGTGTCATTGGGGTCAGTCAAAACGGTCCCTTAAGGCGGTGAGGCGAAATAATAGTAGCACTGTCAGTGCGACTAGCCACTGCAAACAACATGAGTTGTGCTAACCTTTAGTGATCGAAGAGTTTCCAGTTATTTAGCAATGACCATTGCCCAAGCACAGCTCATAAAAATCCGTGATCAAGTTCAGGAGCATCTGAGTCGCAACCAGCGTTCGGAAACCTCCCCTGAGCGCCAAGCTGAGCTTGAGACGGCCATCCGGGAAATGCTGCGGCGTGAAAATGCGGTGATCGTTGCCCACTATTATACGGCCCCCGAAATTCAGGCCCTGGCGGAGGCTACAGGAGGCTGTGTTTCAGACTCCCTCGAAATGGCACGTTTTGGGCGAGATCACCCAGCAGATACATTGATTGTGGCGGGTGTGAAGTTTATGGGCGAGACCGCCAAGATACTGACCCCCCAGAAAAGGGTGTTAATGCCCGATATGGAGGCGACCTGCTCGCTAGATCTGGGTTGTCCGGTTGACGAATTTTCGGCGTTTTGCGATAGCCACCCAGATCGGGAAGTTGTGGTCTATGCAAATACCTCCGCAGCGGTGAAGGCGAGAGCCGATTGGGTCGTAACTTCAAGCATTGCCCTAGATATTGCCGAGCACCTTGCTGCTCAAGATAAAAAAATCATCTGGGCTCCAGATAAACACTTGGGAGATTATGTTCGACGCTCAACCGGTGCCGATATTCTAATGTGGGATGGCGCTTGTATTGTGCATGAAGAATTTAAGGCTAGAGGCATTGCAGATTTAAAGCAGGTACACCCCGAAGCCGCTGTCTTGGTGCATCCAGAATCTCCCGCATCGGTGATTGAAATGGCAGATCACGTGGGTTCGACGACCCAAATCATTAAGGCCGCTCAATCCATGTCGCAAGACACGTTTATTGTCGCCACCGATCAGGGAATCTTTTTTAAGCTACAGCAGGCAGCGCCGGAAAAAACCTTCCTGATTGCGCCAACAGCTGGCAACGGTGCAACGTGCCGCAGCTGCGCAAACTGTCCCTGGATGGCTATGAACGATCTTGAGCGTCTCTCAGGGGTGTTCGACAGGCCAGACAACGAGATTCATATTGATCCGGTGCTGGGGCAGGCGGCCATGCGCCCCCTCAATCGTATGCTGTCATTCGCTGAAAGTTTAAACACCGGTGTTGTGGGTCGGGCCTGAGGCAGCGTTAACCTCGGTCTAGGTCTGTGCGCATGTCAATAATTTGCCCAATTCGTTCATTAATTTGTGCCGACACTGTGAAATCATCGCCCACCAATTTAAGGGCGTAGACCAGTTGTCGCTGAGCAGCGTCTAAATTGCCCACCAGTATGAAATACTCGGCCCTAGATTGGTGCAATCCAATAATGTTGCCGCTCAAGCCTTGGACCTCTGCCAGTAAATACCAAAGCCCCGGGTCACTCGGTTTTAGGCGTGATTGGTCAATAAGCACCTCTTCAGCCAAATGAGATTGCTGGCTTTGTTGCAGTGCATGGGCATATGACATGGTTAAAGGATGATTGCCGGGTGACAGCTGTAAACGGGTTTGCAGTTTTTTAGCCGCCAGCTCAGGTTTTCCCTGGGCAAGTGAGATCTCGGCATCAGCAAGAATATACTCGATTCGTTGCTCTCGATCTGACCAAATACCATCGAGGGTTAGGGCGGCTTCATCAGGGCGACCGGCTTTGGTGAGGGCCAGCACCAAGCCGTAAATCGCAGCTTCTCGAGAGCGAGGGTTACCCTCCAGTTCTCCCTTGAATTGCGCCACAGCTTCCTCGGGGGTGTCTGCTAGAGATACGGCAACTCGGGCTCGCATGAGTTGGTAATCGAGGCTAACCGGGCGAATACGCTTTGGGTACTGTCTTGCGCGATTGCGCGTATCTGCAATCCGTTTCTCCGATAAGGGGTGTGTGCGCATGAACTCTGGCATGCGGTTGGCGCTGCTGTACCGAGTAGACGCTAGCATTCGCTCAAACATGGCGGGTGCTGCATAGGGATCCATACCCGCGTCATACAAGATGCGCAGTCCCACTCTGTCGGCTTCTGCTTCATTGGCGCGACTGTAGCGAAGCTGTTCGTCTTGCAGCGCAGCCTGAGTGGCGGTCATTGCGGCGAGTCCCGCATCGGACCCAGCCGTCGCCGCTAGTAAAATACCGGCCAGTAAGCCGGCTATATTTAACGTCGACTGACTTTGCGCAAGTTCTACACCTCGGGAAAAGTGTCTTTGGCTCAGGTGGGCTATTTCATGGGACATGACCGTTGCAAATTCATCTTCGGTTTGCGCGTAGTTAAACAGCCCCGTATGCACACCAATAATTCCACCGGGCACAGCAAAAGCATTGATCGTGGGGTTATCAACGATCACAAATTCTAATCGACGATCCTGAAGATCGCTGTGAGTGACCAAATCAAAAACTAGGGATTCCAAATAGCTGTACAGTAACGGGTCGTCCAGTGTGGGAGCCTGTCGGCGAAAAGACTTCAACCACCACTGGCCCAGATTGTATTCATAGTCTGCGGAAAAAAGGCTGGTGCTAGATTCACCAAGGTTAGGAATTTTTAGCCCCTCGGTTGCGGGTAGTGTTAAAGCAGGCAACGCCAAAAATCCCGCCAGTCCCCATGGGGCCAGCTGTCGGAGATGGCGTTTAAAACGTTGGGCAAGGTATTGTGTGCAAAAGCTCATGGGCGCACTTTATCGTAAGTCCAACTTGTTTGGTCCTATTGTCCAGTAAGAGTTCACAGGAAATTGTGCGATAGCGGCTATAATGCAGATGAGTCGCAGAATCAGGAAAGCCATTCATGTCCGATAAACAGATCGACGCTAGAGGTCAAAAGTGTCCTATGCCACTGCTTATGGCAAAGCGTGGCCTGAGAGACATGGCCCCGGGTGCTGTATTGGAGTTGTTGGCTACCGATCCGGGTTCCACGAAAGATTTTCAATCATTACAAAGACTGGCGGGGCATGGCGTTGAATCCCAAACCCTCACAGACGGTAGTTTTCGTCATCGTATTACCAAGGCCGCCTCATGATTAATATTTTCAGAAAGTGGTACGACCGTTACCTTAGTGATGAAGAATCGGTGCTGCTGCTGGTTATTGTAGTGGTCAGTCTTGTTCTGCTCGCCGCGGTGGGGCAAATTTTTACGCCTATTTTTGTCGCGGTGGTTCTCGCGTATCTGATGCAGGGCGTTGCGAATCAGCTTTATGCGTGGGGCTTATCAACTCGAATTGGCGTGTGGATTGCCACGCTAATGTTCACCAGTGCTTTTTTTGCCTTTGTTCTGGGGTTGCTGCCCCTAGTTTGGCGTCAGCTCGCCAGTCTTGCTCGCGAGGCTCCCGCTATGGTCGAGCGCGGGCGTGCGGCCCTGTCGGTATTGCCCGAAAAATATCCTGCGATCATTACTCAGGAGCAAATTAATCTGGCCATGAACAGTGTTCAGGGAGATATGGCTCACTTGGGGCAGTTGTTGGTGACCAAGGGTTTTAGCAGCATTCCTGGGTTACTCGCCGTGCTGGTTTACATGGTGCTGACACCGTTGATGGTCTTTTTCTTTTTGAAGGACCGCGATCAAATTTTAGGCTGGGCCACGTCATTTTTACCGGCTGAACGGCCGATGCTGAGTCGAATTTGGTCTGAAATGAACCTGCAATTTGCTAATTATGTACGTGGCAAGGTGATTGAAATTATCCTGGTAGGGGGCGTGAGCTACGCCGCCTTCGCTTTTTTGGGGCTTAACTACGCGGCGCTGTTGGCATTGCTTGTGGGCCTTTCCGTTATTATTCCTTATATTGGTGCAACCCTGGTGACCATACCTGTAGTGGCCGTTGCCTTTTTTCAATGGGGTATCAGCCCCAGTTTTTACTGGGTTTTGGGCGCCTATGGCGTCATACAGTTACTCGATGGCAACGTGTTGGTGCCACTCCTATTTAGCGAGGCGGTCAATCTTCATCCTGTGGCTATCATTGTTGCGGTTTTGTTCTTTGGTGGCGTGTGGGGAGTTTGGGGTGTGTTTTTTGCCATTCCACTAGCAACCTTGGTCAGTGCGATTGTCAGTGCTTGGCCCACTGCGAGAAATGAACAACCGACCTAGTTTGCGGTCTAATTAATTTGATTTTGCGCGGCGTCCAGGAGGGACCCATGAAATATTTATCGACCTTGCCTTTACGGCTATCCATTTTGACGCTCCTAGTGGGCTTGCTTTTATCAGGCTGCGCCCAGCGCGAAGAGCCCGGAGAGGGCGTTGTTGAGTCTGCTGAGGGAACGGCCCCTGTTAGTGTCATAGTGAGTCCCAACGATAGTCGCGAATACCGATCGTTGTCCTTGGCCAACGGCATCGAAGTTTTGTTGGTTTCAGATCCGCAGGTCGAGAAATCGGCGGCATCCCTAAGTGTCGGCGTGGGTCTTATGTTTGATCCTATGGACTATCAGGGTATGGCGCACTACTTAGAGCATATGCTGTTTATGGGAACCGAAGCCTTTCCTGAGGTCGACGCTTACATGAATTTCATGAGCGAGAATGGAGGCTCTCGCAATGCCTATACCTGGCTTGATATCACCAACTATATGTTTGAGATTAAAAATAGTGCCTACGAGGGTGCGCTAGATCGCTTTTCGCATTTCTTTAAAACACCTTTGTTAGATCCTGAGTACATAGAAAAAGAGAAAAGTGCGGTCAATGCTGAGTGGTCCATGCGCCGCGAAATGGACTACTTCGGCATGTTTAAACTCGGCAGGAGCTTCCTGGGCGATCATCCGGCCAACCGATTCCTTATCGGTAATTTAGAGAGTCTGGCCGATAAACCCGGTTCTACGCTACACAGTGCAACGGTCGAGTTTTTTGACCAATACTACTCGGGCAACATTA
>QXYP01000332.1 GCA_009886815.1 Halieaceae bacterium | reverse complement strand
TTAGGAAGTGACTTAGCTAGTGACTTAGGAAGTGACTTAGCTAGTGACTTAGTTAGTGACTTAGTTAGTGACTTAGTTAGTGACATAGTTAAGTAGTATCGCTATATCAACCGGAAGACTCCAGTAAAGCGTCCTGGCTTTGGAGTTCCGCTCTCAGCCACTCACCATTGTCTTGTTATTACACTCCCTGATCCCAAGGCCAGCGAGCGTTGACGGAGGGGTGGGTTTATGGATTCTTTGACCTGAAGAACGGCTATGGGCGTGAGACTGTGCCAGATGATGCGCCCTAGTTCTTGAGGTATACTGCCCCGCTTTTCATTGCAGAGCTGGTCCGAAAGGTCGGAGTAGCGGGCGAGGACAAGCGTCATGGATATTTCGGTGGGCATTATTATGGGTTCACGCTCCGATTGGAGTGTGATGGCTGCGGCGGCTGACATGCTCGACGCGCTGGGTATTCCTTATGAAGCCAAGGTCGTTTCAGCACACAGAACACCAGATCGCCTCTACGCTTATGCGCGGGAAGCAAAAGGCCGTGGCTTAAAAGCGATTATCGCGGGCGCCGGTGGTGCTGCCCATTTACCGGGCATGTGTGCCGCTATGACGCCGCTGCCGGTGTTGGGCGTGCCTGTCGCTGCAACCGTTCTCAATGGTGCCGACGCCATGCTCTCGATTGCCCAAATGCCGAAAGGCGTGCCTGTGGCCACCTTTGCGATTGGACAGCCCGGTGCAGCCAATGCAGCGTTGTTCGCTGCGGCCATGCTAGCCAACAATGACTCGACGATTGCGGCAGCGCTCGATCGTTTTCGAGAAGAACAAACAGCGTCGGTTCCAGAGGAAGCGACGGATTGAAAACGCGCCTTGGGATCATTGGTTGTGGCCAGCTCAGTCAGATGTTGGGAGAGGCGGCCAATCGCCAAGGCATGTCGGTCGCTTTTTTATGTCTTGATGAAATACCTGTCGTGCAGGGACTGGGCCCCATCTTTGAAGCTTCAGAGTTGGAAGCATTTTTGAAGGTGTGTGACGCAGTGACCGTTGAGCGCGAGAGTATCGATGATGCGATTTTGCAGCGCGTTCGAGATACCGTTGGTCTGGCTCCGCGCTATGAAGCACTGGTGGTTCTGCGTGAGCGCGATACCCAGAAAGCGATGCTTGATTCCCTGAAAATTCCAACATCGCCCTGGTTTTGTGCGACCAATACTCAGGAGCTGCTCTCGGGCATGGCTGCGGCACCGCAAAGTGCCCTGCGCTGTAAGCGGACTCTGGGTGGCTATGACGGTGGCGGTCAGTGGCGTGTGACCTCACCTGAAGATTGTGCGGACATTCCCAAGGATGGCTTTCCGGTTATTGCCGAAGCTGAGATTGCTATTGAACGTGAGTTGGCGATTGTAGTGGCTAGAGACAGTTATGGATCGATGGTGACTTATCCAATGACTGAAAACGTCATGCGTGATGGCATTCTCATTGGCAGTTTGGTGCCTGCTAATGTGACTGATGCGATGACCGCGCAAGCGACAGATTACGCGCACGCGCTTGTAACGGCTATGGATTATGTGGGTGTGCTGGCCATAGAGTTCTTTATTACCGAGGGCCGTCTCATAGTGAATGAAATAGCGCCTCGGGTTCACAATACGGGGCATTGGACGATTGGCGCTGTGGGTGCTGATCAGTTTACCCAGCATGTTGTTTGCACGTTGGGCGGCGAGGTTCGCGAGGTGCCATTTTCGGGTGCAGCGGCGATGGTTAATCTCCTCGACGATAAATTCCCGGCAACGTTACCCGAGGGCGGCGTGCGCAGCCTGATTCAAACGTATGGCAAAGGGTTGAGAAAGGGACGTAAAGTGGGGCACGTGACCTTGCTTGGAACCGATACCCAGATAATACGTGACGCTGCTCACCACATGATCGATGAGTTGCACGGTTCGGGTTGAACGGTGGTGTATTACAAAAAAACCCGCCGTTAAGCGGGTTTTTCTTTGAGTGCAACAGCAACGACACTGATGCCAAAATGCCTTTGGCCAATCAGCCCTCGGGCATTGCCGAGCTGTGGTGCTCTAGAATTTTCCAGTGACCGTCGATCTGCCGATAGAGGTAGCTAAAGCGGGCGGTGACGGCGCTACCGTCGCCAAAGGTAAAGGTGTACACCCCGGCATTGCTGACTAAATCCTCTGCCAGATGCCTCGTGTTGGCCTCATCGATAACGCCCTGAGGTTTCTTGCTCAAAAAGTTGACAAAGTAATCTCTGATTTCGGCATGATTGTGGCGAACCTGATTAGAAACTGTTGGTAGCAGGATGGCATCTTTAGCATACAGCGCGGTCACCTGATCGGGATCACCGGTTTGCAGTGCTGCGTTCCAATTGGCAAATAATTGCACAATGTCTTGCTCGGTCATTACTTTACTCTCCTCGTGGGGTTTTAGGGTTGTCAGGCAACCCTGTTCTGATTGTTTGGGCTAATGAACTTAATCGGGAATTTTAGCGTTAGGTTTCAGCTTAACGGCCCTCAAGTTTGTTGGTGTATTCATCGTGTAAGATTCGCAGCAGTGCAATACGATCGGTGTGGCGGGCAGCGTCCAAATCAAGGCAGCAGTCAGCTCCCAATCCTTTCATGGTCTTGGCGATTTCATCGTTCATTCCTGTAATAAAAATTTTCTTCCCAGCGCGCTCCGCATCGCAGGCGATAGTTTCTACCGCACGCACTGCGGAAACATCGATAAAAGGCACTCGGCAAAAATCGAGAATGATGGCGTGCATACCATCCCGATAGCGTTCTCTAACATGGTGGCCCACGTCCGCAGCAGCGCCAAAGCTCAGCGGACCTCCAAATTCAAAGACTGTCACCCGATCCTTGAGGGCTTCTACTAAATCTCGCTCCTCTTCGGTTGTTGCGGTGAGTGGTCGCGATTGCAGGTCATCAAGCTGTGCTTTCGGCACCTGTTTGACATAAGCCAACGCTGCCAAGACAACACCGGCTCCGACAGCCGTAATTAAATCGACCAGCACGGTCAAACCCAGCACCAAGGCCATGAGAGCCAAATCCCAGCGTGGACCGCGATGCGCATTGCGCAGGTAGCTAAAATCAATAATATCTAGCCCCACCTTAATCAATACACCCGCCAGTGCGGCGTGGGGAATGTGGGCGGCGATGGGCCCCAGGCCCAAGACGACGGCGGCAAGAACGACGGAGTGAATCATGCCGGATATTTTGGTGTGTCCCCCCGAGCGAATATTGACCACGGTTCGCATGGTGGCGCCCGCGCCTGCAATGCCACCAAACAAGCCGGCTACGGTATTGCCGATGCCCTGACCAATCAGCTCCTGATTGGAGTCATGGCGAGTTCGGGTCATGTTGTCTGCAACCAGTGAGGTGAGAAGGCTATCGATGGCGCCCAACACGGCGAGGATAAAAGCCGCCTCGATCACCAGCATCATGGCGCTTTGTTCGAAAATGGGCATATGGAAGCTGGGCAGTCCGCTGGGAATCTCACCAAGCACCGGGATGCCGCTCAAAAACAAGGAGACGAGTGTGCCAGCGGTCAGTGCGGCGAGGGCTGCGGGGAGGTATTTTCCCCAGGTTGTTGGCCAACCGTAAACAACGATGAGAGTCACCATGGCCACTGCCAATGCCGACATATTGATATCGGTTAGTGCTGTCGGCAGATATTGCAGCGCGGAAATGGTGCCTGCGGGAGCCATGTGCCCCAAGGTAGCATCGAGCTGCAAGATGATAATGATCACCCCAATACCACTCATGAATCCGGAAACCACGGGGTAGGGCACGAGTCCAATAAAGTCCCCCAGCTTGATGAGGCCAAAAATAATCTGGAAAACTCCGGCCAGCACCACCGCCGTGAGGATAAGCCCTACATCACCGGAAAGACTGGCAAATAAGCCCGCGAGTACTACCACCATGGGCCCTGTTGGGCCAGAGACATTGGTGGGTGTGCCGCCCAGCCAAGCGGCAAAGAAACCCACAATAATGGCACCATACATGCCCGCCATGGGGCCCAGCCCGGAAGCCACGCCAAAGGCCAATGCTAGCGGAATGGCGACGACACCCGCCGTGAGTCCGCCGTAAATATCGCCTCGCAGATGTTTGAGGTCGAAGGTGTATGCAGCGCGCATGTCAAATACCAGTTGAAGAAAGATGCGTAATGTACGTGCAATGGTATATCAAAGGTTTTGGTATTTAGTGATAGTTTTTATCTATATAACGATTGTTTATCGATGGTATAAAAAGCTTAGTCGGTAAATGAGGCACAATCAGCGCTTTCTGTACAAGGACCGCGCGTCAACATTGCCGTTTATTGACCGGCGCAGACCCGTGCATCAGGTATTTAAAGTTTTGAAATGGAGGTAATCGAATCATGGCGTCATTACGGCAGTTGGAGTACTTCGCCGAAGTTGCCGATGCCGGCTCACTGCGCCAAGCCGCGCAGCGGCTGGGAGTCACCCAACCGACACTGACGGTTCAACTGCGTGCGTTAGAGGATATTTTGGGTGTGGTGTTGTTTGAACGCACCCGAAACGCCACATTGTTAACACCCGTGGGTAGGGATCTCTTGCCTGAGGCGTTATCGCTGCTCTCCCAGTGGCGCAATATGGTGGAAAGTGCGCACCTTATTGGTAACCACAGCCATTCGACCTACCGTCTTGGTGTACCGCAAACACTGGGTCCCTACCTGTTGCCGAGCTTACTGCCCACACTGCATCAGCGATTTCAGCAACTGCGCCTGCACGTTCGCGAGGAAGTGCCTGACATGTTGCTCAAGGGCTTGGAGGAAGGGCGTTTTGACATTGTGATAGGGCCTATTTCCTCGGTGCCCGACACGATTGTTAGAGAACCGCTGTTTCGAGAACCGCTATATTTAGCAAGTCCAGTCGACATGGATGTGGCACCCCATAGCAATGTGGCAGAGAGTGATTTGAGTGGTCTTGAGATTCTCGCGGTTGAGAAGGGTCACACGTTACGTCGTGAGGTGGAGCGCATTTGTGAGCGCACGGGAGCGCGTTTGAATACCGATTACGAGGGCACCAGCCTCGATACACTGCGTCAGATGGTGGTCATGGGCATGGGCCTCGCTTTTTTACCGGCTCTGTACGTGCGCAGCGAGATCCACAGACCTGAGGAGTTACGGGTCCAGCCTTTGCAGGGTGGACGATTGTTTCGAGAGCATGCCTTTTTATATCGCCGCAATGCACCCACACGTCATTTTTATCAAGAAGTGCAGGCTCAGATTCGTGAGGTAATTACTCGGGATCTCAGTGACACCGTGACGCCTCTGAGCTGATGTGCGGGATGCCCATTGATAATGAGCATCCCGCTGGGTTTTTAAAGGTTGTTAAAGGTCGACTCATAGACAAAGGAGTTGGATCCTTCGCAGCTGACGAGGAGACTCATATCACCTTCAAGTGAAGGGTTCTCTGCAACAAAGTCTAGCCAGTTAACTGCCATATGGGCTCTGGAATCAAAAGAGTACCAGTAGTTAACCTGCATGAAGTCGTATTCTTGCTTGCCATCGAACCCCATGTAGGGAAACAGATAGCTAATGGCCCAGCCTTTGAAACCGCCTTCTTCCATAACTTCTTTATTAGCCGCTGCTTGAGCATAGACCTGGTCTATAGACACGCCGTCTTTGAGCGAGCAACGGGTGAACTGAACGGGGCGCTTGGCGTCACGCTCTTCTGCCGGAATCGACACGCGGCTGACAAGGCTGTCAATGGTGGCAACCGATCGTTTGCAACTCGATGCAGGCCCGGCAGGTTCGCCTTCTGAATTTTCCTTTAGCCAATCAGAATATTCGTTGGCATACGAACCCCATTCGTTGTACATGGCTTCGCCATCGGGCCAGGTTCCCCAGAGAATGTAATCGTAGCTGCTGGTGTCTCCACTGTGCATAGGGGTCATGACAGCTTGGGCGTACTTGGTGCCTTGGGCTTTAGAAAATTCGCCG
>QXYP01000331.1:4472-6724 GCA_009886815.1 Halieaceae bacterium | reverse complement strand
CCCGCGAAGCTTTAAGTCATATGAATAACGTAGAGGTCTGCAGTTTTACTGGGCTCTTGACTGACCTTGTGACCGAGCAGGGGTCTCATTGTGTGTTGCGGGGGTTGCGAGCGGTCGCCGACTTTGAATACGAATACCAACTTGCCAACATGAATCGAGCCTTGAAGCCTGATTTTGAAAGCGTGTTTCTGACTCCTTCAGAAAACCTTGCTTATATCTCGTCCTCCCTAGTTCGGGAGATTGCCTCTATGGGCGGTGATATCACCCCATTTGTGGCGCCCAACGTGGCGGAAGCTCTAAAAAAGAAATTCGCCCGCTAGCGCTGACAGTTCGCGCAAAACACCGAGCTGCGGTTGCCCAGCCTAATGTCTTGCAGTCGGCCAGCGCAGACCCGGCACGACTGACCGCCACGACCATAAACACGCAGTTTTTGTGCAAAATAACCGGGTTTCCCGTCACCACCGACAAAATCTCTGAGGGTCGTGCCACCTTGCTCAATAGCCGCCGCCAACAGCACTTTCACTGCCTCGGCCAAGCGCTGGTAGCGCTCTAAACTAATCTTACCTGCACTACGTGTTGGCCGGATTCCCGCCATAAACAGCGCTTCGTTGGCGTATATATTGCCAACACCCACCACAATTCGCCCGTCCATTAAAAACTGTTTCACCGCCGCCTTTCTGCCTCTCGCGGCCTGGTACAACCAAGCCCCATCAAAGTCATTGGATAAGGGCTCAGGTCCTAAATGTCGTAACAGCGCGTGATCATCGGAGGTCAGTAGGTGCAAACTTCCAAAACGGCGGGGGTCGTTATATCGAAGGCAATTGCCGTCGCTAAGGACAATATCAACATGGTCATGGAACAGGGGCGGAGTTGATGCCGGCATGATCCGCAAGGAACCCGACATACCAAGGTGCACCATCAGCGTATGGCGATCGAGGTCGATTAACAGATATTTTGCACGCCGTCGGGTGCCTCGAATTCGCTGCCCTGCAGCGAGGGTGGGGAGCGCGTCTTCGATGGGCCAACGCAGTTTAGGATTACGGACGACAACCCGTTCAATGCACCGATCAACCGCATGGGGGTCTATCCCCCGGCGCGTCGTTTCTACTTCGGGTAGTTCAGGCATAGATCATCAGACACAAAAAACCCCGGGACTGTCCAGCACCGGGGTAATTTCAAGGAAAGCCGCAAAATCTATTTGATCTTGCCTTCCTTATAAATAACGTGTTGCCTAGCCACTGGGTCAAACTTCTTCATTTCCAGCTTCTCGGGCATCGTACGCTTGTTTTTGTCGGTCGTGTAAAAGTGGCCGGTACCCGCCGTTGAGTTCATGCGAATCTTTTCACGCATATCAATTCTCCTTTAAACTTTTTCACCACGGGCACGCAACTCGCCAAGAACGGTATCGATTCCGCGCTTGTCAATGATACGCATCCCTTTTGGGGATATACGAAGAGAAACGAAACGCTTCTCGGACTCCACCCAAAACCTATGATTGTGCAGATTGGGGAGGAAACGACGACGTGTTCGGTTCTTAGCGTGAGACACGTTGTTACCGGTTACCGGACGCTTACCGGTAACTTGACAGACTCGAGACATGGTTAAACCCGTCGCAGGACACTGAAAAAAGGGTGCGCAACATACCAAAGCCCCGACATTACCGCAAGCCTTAGTCAGCGAAACCTTGCCAAACCCTCAGAGGCCATCGACAAAAACCCCCCTTGCCCCACAATTAAATGGTCAAGAAGGTCTATATCGAGCAGCTCGAGAGCGCGACTCAGCCGCTCGGTCAGTCGAATGTCTGCATCACTAGGGGCAAAAGACCCAGAAGGGTGGTTATGAGCAACAATAATGGCTGAGGCGCTCAATTTCAGCGCCATGGCAGCGATTTCTCTAGGATAGACCGGCGCAGTATGCAGCGTGCCTAAAAACATATCACGACACGCCAGTAACTGCCGCTGAGTATTCAGAAAAAAGCAGGTAAACACCTCTCTATGCTCCAACTGATAATGGTGCCGCAAATAGTCATAGCAGCAGCGAGGGGTTGTTAGTGTCGCTCGGTCAAATAGCTGCTCTTCGGCGAGCCGTGTTGCCAATAAAAGTGCACAGCTAAGCTGGCGGCGTCGCTGCCCCCCGACCCCGGCAATAGGCTTGTCGCTATTGAGTAACGAGGCAACGCCCTCACGCAAAGATCCACCGTGCTGACTTAGGTAATGGGCGACCTCAGCGGCAGCGGCTCCCGCCGGCAGCCC
>QXYP01000331.1:0-4462 GCA_009886815.1 Halieaceae bacterium | reverse complement strand
AGAGCCGCCGCCAACAAATCGGCGTCGCTACGAAGGCAGCTGCTTTCAAACCTGTTGCCGGACCGTGAAATGCTAAATGTGTCCAAAAAGCGCTCCAAGTGCTAGTGTTCAGGGTATTTTCTGGGTTAGCGCTATCTAATGGGACACCTTCACAGTCGGAACATCATCATCGGTGTCACAGGCGGCATTGCCGCCTACAAAATCGCCGAATTAATACGCCTACTCCGGGGTGATGGTGCATCAGTGCGCATCATTTTGTCCCGAGGTGCACAGGCCTTCGTCACGCCACTCACGCTGCAATCGTTATCTGGGTATCCAGTCCACACCGAGCTTCTTGATGAAACAGCGGAAATGGGCATGGGGCATATCGAATTGGCGCGATGGGCTGATATCTTCCTCGTGGCCCCCGCAACAGCCGATACGGTGGCCCGGCTCGCTGCAGGACGAGCAGATGATCTGCTTACAACAGCCGCCTTAGCGACCCCTGCGCCCCTGTTTGTGGCCCCTGCCATGAACCAACACATGTGGAATAACGCAGCGACAACCGCCAACATTCAGACCCTAAGAGAACGCGGCGTAAAAATTATTGGCCCAGATGCAGGTGAACAAGCCTGTGGTGACGTCGGTGCCGGAAGGCTAACAGAACCCGAAACAATCAGCGCTGAAATCAGCGCCCACTTCCCGACCAGAGCGTTAGAAGGCAAGCGCGCGATTATAACGGCGGGGCCTACCCGGGAACCGATGGATCCCGTTCGCTACATATCGAATCACAGCTCAGGAAAAATGGGCTTTGCACTGGCCCAAGCCGCCGCTGAAGCCGGAGCGGAGACTATTTTGATTAGCGGACCTGTCATGCTCGACACCCCCAAGGGCGTCACACGTATCAACGTAGAGACCGCGCTACAAATGCATGAAGTCTGCATAGACCAGATTCAAAAACCCACAGATCTCTTTGTGGGCAGCGCTGCGGTCGCAGACTACCGAGCAGAATTCAACGCACCACAAAAGATAAAGAAAGTCGGCGACACGCTGACTTTAAATCTTGTTCGTAATCCAGATATTATTACTGAGGTGGCCGGATCAGCCCATCGACCGTCTTTGGTTGTGGGGTTTGCGGCCGAAACCGAGCAACTCCTAGAGTATGCAGAAGGCAAACGTTTAACAAAGCAGCTTGATGTCGTGATTGCCAATGATGTTAGCCAGGCCGACATAGGTTTTAACAGCGACATCAATGGGGTGACTTGGCTGGATGATACCGGGCACGACGTCATGCCCTTAACCACGAAGCAAAACTTGGCCAAGCTTTTAATCGAGCGGTGTCGTCAAAAACTGTCGCAGCCTGAAGACCAAAACAAACACATATCAGCACCAGCGGAGGATAATCGTTGAGCGCCGAGCAAAAAGGCCAAAAAGACGGCGAAGTCACCAGCGAAGGTGACAGCCTCAGGGGCCTACTTTATAAAGCAGGCCTTATTGCTCTTGCCCCTGCTTTGCTCGCATTTGTTTGGCTGGGCCTCATCCGAGAACCGCTTATTCAATCGGGTACCGCAACTAACCTGGCCCAAGCCACCGCTGAAAGCCGCGCCGATATGGTGGGTCTCTACATTAAAGACCTTGAATTGCGCATTAACGTACTGACGTCTCAGCTGGAGGAGCAATCCGAAGCAGAAGATTTGTCTTACGCTGCCTTAAGTTTCCCCGATGCTGATGCCATCTCATTGATTCCTCTGGGTGATTTGGGAACCGTTAGCATCAGCCCCGGGGATTATGGCCTGCGCTCACATATCGATATCGATATTGTCAGGCGCGCCTTTGGCGGAGAGAATCCAGCGCCCGAATTTGTCAATACCGATGACGGCTCTTACACACTATTCGCTCGGGGACTGGGCAAGCCCGTTAGAGGCGTTGTGATTGTTGAGGTCGGTCAACCCCGGCTCGCTGAACTTATGACACCAGGCAATGAGGGCCAATATCGCATCGTCCAGGATCTATCAGGCACCAGTAGCGACACCGTTGCAGGGACCTTGCGAGGAGAGCCTTTAGTTAATGCTGATGTGGTGGGAACCCTTTGGAGGGTTGAGTTTTCTCCCAACCCGGAGTGGCTCGCTGCCGCTCAACCCAGTTGGTGGGGACTCATTATTTCCGTCATCATCGCCATTGGCGGTATCTTATTAGGCTTTTATCTTCTCACTCTGCGATCAGAACAGCTGCTGAAATCGGAGATCAAACGGATACTCGAGGCTGCCGAGTTGCGCACCCCACTCAGGGTGAAGGTTCCAGCCCTAACGCCAGTTGCCAAAATGTTGCGGCAGTTAAGCTTGCTTAGCCGTCGTCAGCTAGTACTTCAGGCTCGACGCGAGGCAACTCGGGAAGATGTGGGGGATGTCGGCACCAAAGACTCCGATATCTTGATGCCGGAGCCAAGTAAAGCCCAGCAAGAGCCTGACGAGCTGCTCGCCGATCTCGATTCCCCGTCTGATATCGATGAAATTCCCGTTCACATATTTAGATCGGGGAGTATTCGCGGTGATGTGCAAACCGAATTAACCGAAGCGCTGATTGAAAGCATTGGACAGGCTTTGGCCGTAATGTGCGGTGATCGTGATATTCAGACTCTCGTCGTTGCCCACGACTCTCGTCCCAGCAGCAAACAAATCCGGACCATTTTGGTCAAGGCTCTTTTGGCAAGCGGCCGCGATGTCATTGATGTTGGTGAGATTCCCACCCCCGCTTTTTACTTTGCAACACATGAGGCAGAGACAGATTCAGGAATCATGATCACCGGCGGCCACGGTGACGAAAACATTAACGGCTTCAAGGTTGTTTTCCACAGAAAGCTGCTGTCTGGTATTGGAATCGAAGAGATTCTTGCAACTATTCGCTCAAGGAAAACGACTCAAGGTTCAGGGCGCACTATTCGATCCCGTATTGAAGCGGACTATATTGATCGCATCGCTATGGATGTTTCACTAGCGCTGCCATTAAAGGTCGTCGTTGATAACGACTTCGGTACAGCGGCACGGGTCACCGCACCATTACTTGAAGCACTGGACTGTGACTTGGTCAGCCTCAACTCGCCAGAGGAAGGTCCGCGCCCCCCAGGACGCACACTTGACGGGGCTCTGAAGTCGTTGGGCGAGCATGTAGTCGCAGAAAGTGCAGACCTAGGTGTTCTTTTTGACAGCGACGGAGATCGACTCTATACGGTGACCGAGACCGGTGTTGCGGTAGGCAACGATATGCTCCTGATGTTATTTGCCCGGGATATGCTCGAACGCAATCCAGGCGCCGATGTGGTTTATGACATTCAATGTACTCGGCAATTCGCACCCTTTGTGACTCGGGCCGGAGGCCGGGCGCAAATGTCACGCTCGGGTCAAGCCTTCATTCACGAGAAAATGCTGCAAGCCAAGGCCCTTTTGGCCGGGGACTTTGCTGGACACCTGTTTTTCGCCGAACGCTGGTACGGGTTTGATGATGCGCCCTATGCCATGGCCAGGCTGCTGGAGATCCTTGCCACTGCAAGCTCAGGTTTCGGAGATATTGTTGCTGCATTGCCCCAGTCAAGCAGCACCCCTGAGATCAACTTGGCACTAGAAAGCCGGGTACGCAAAAAGATTATGCGCGCCCTAGTCAGCAGTGCCGACTTCCCAGGAGCTCGAATCACCACACTAGATGGTCTCCGTGTTGATTATGCCGATGGCTGGGGCCTCGTACACAACTCCACCACCGAATCGGCACTGTCCCTGCGCTTTGAGGGCAACGACGACGCCAGCCTTGAGCGAGTCAAAGGGGTTTTGCGCAAAGCTATTACCGAGGCAGAACCCGGCCTCGATTTGCCCTTCTGATATGATGCTGCGATCTTTTCTAACCTATTTACACGTAGAGTAAAATTCCATGTCTCTGAGCCGTGACGACGCGACGCAAGTTGCCCGCGTCTTAACCGAATCGCTACCCTACATACAGCGTTTTACTGGGCGGACGATTGTTATCAAGTTCGGCGGTAATGCCATGGTTGATCCTCAGCTCTTTGAAACCTTTGCCCGAGACGTTGTTCTAATGAAGCTCGTGGGCATGAATCCTGTCATTGTTCACGGTGGGGGACCCCAGATTGGGGCGCTGTTAGACCGGCTACAAATAAAAAGTGAATTTGTGGAGGGCATGCGCGTTACAGATGCACCCACAATGAATGTCGTTGAGATGGTGCTGGGAGCCAGCGTCAATAAAGAGATTGTGGACTGCATTCATCGAAATGGCGGCAGAGCAGTGGGCTTAACCGGCAAAGACGGCGAGCTGTTAAAGGCCCAGAAGCTGCAGCTCGATAGCGCAGGAGAGGACCTTCGAGACATTGGTCTAGTCGGCGAGGTAACGTCCGTCGATATACAGGTTCTAAAAATGCTAGGCGACAGTGACTTTATACCCGTCATTGCACCGATTGCCGGCGGTGCCGATGGCAAAACTT
>QXYP01000330.1:862-5325 GCA_009886815.1 Halieaceae bacterium | reverse complement strand
GCTGCCACGCCTTAAACCTGCTTGTTTTTATGATCTTGTCATTGAGATAGCGATTGTCCGACCAGGCCCCATACAGGGTGACATGGTGCATCCCTATCTACGTCGAAAACATGGGCTAGAGGCAGTCACTTACCCCAATGAGGCGATTAAATCAGTACTCGAACCGACATTGGGCGTTCCCATTTTTCAGGAACAAGTTATCCGCCTCGCCATGGTTGCCGCTGGATTTACCGGAGGGGAGGCAGACTCACTGCGCAGGGCGATCACCAACTGGGGACGTAACAGTAAACTCTTAACCTTTGAGAAGAAGCTCAAGGATGGCATGCGCGAGCGTGGCTACAGTGCAGCGTTTTCCGATCGCTTATTTGATCAAATTAAGGGCTTTGGCGGCTATGGTTTTCCCGAGTCCCATTCAGCCAGCTTTGCCCTATTAGCCTATGTTTCTGCTTGGTTGAAATGCCATTACCCAGCGGCTTTTTATGTGGGTTTACTCAATAGCCAACCCATGGGGTTTTATACCCCGTCACAACTGATTCAAGATGCCCAACGTCATGGCGTCACCGTATTACCCGCAGACGTCAACTACAGCGAGTGGAACCATCAACTACTCAGCCAGACTGATCAGGGGCAGCCTCCGATACGCCTAGGGTTACGATTAATCAAAGGATTAAGTAGGCATGCGGGACACCGGATCGCCGATAGCCAGCGCCAGATGCCATTTAAAAATATCAGTGATCTCAGGCGCAGAGCACAGATCGATAAGGGTGACATGGAAGTATTAGCCAGCGCCGACGCCTTAAAAAGTCTAAGTGGACACCGACATCAATCGCAGTGGCAAGTCATGGCATTGCAAACGCCCAGCCCCCTGCTACGGGACACCCCCTATGAGAACAGACCTGAAGGTTTAAGCGATCACATCGAGCTACCAACCCCCTCTGTTGCTGAAAATGTCATGGCAGACTATCAAAGTACTGGAGTGACGTTACGTGATCATCCACTGGCCTTACTGCGGGAACAGGTTCCATTTAACCAATGTCGAAAATACAGCGAACTTTCAGCCTTAGGCAACAATCGCTTCGTGCGCATTGCTGGCATAGTTACCTGTCGCCAACGCCCCGGAACTGCCTCTGGCGTGGTTTTTCTGACCCTTGAGGATGAAACAGGCAATCACAACGTTGTCGTGTGGCCCAAAGTACAAGACCGCTTCAGACAGGCACTAATGACCGCACAACTACTCCTCGTCAAGGGAACCCTCGAATGTCGCGACGGCGTAATGCATGTTATAGCTGGTGCATTATTTGACCATAGCCCTGCATTGGCTGAACTGCAGGTGAGGTCGCGCGACTTTCACTAAGAAAACACCCGCACGGATAGCCATCGATCAACATCTAAAAACCGATACGCAAATTGGGGCATTGGATATGCTCTAATACGAAGAAGATCGCGTTTGCCAAAAGTGGCTTGGGTCGCTCATAAAGTGACTATTCCCCGGCCATAGCACAAGCGCTGCTAGCATAGGCAAACAGCAATTACTTTAGGGGAAAAACAGGTACTATGCATTCATTGGTAAAGGTAATGTCGGAGCGTTAACGACCTATTCTCGCTCTAATACAAGGGGCTACGACGGTAACCGGCCCTCGAGAAAAAGGCTTGTAGTTTTGGGGTGTACCAAAGTGGTAGTAGCATCAGTATGTATAGTTAAAGGCCTGTCTTAAGCGCATGGTGCTTACGGATAATATTGACGTATTGGTAATCGCCGAATCACAAGCTCAAGGAACGCGCTTGAGCAGGATGGTAGGGCGAACACTATCAGGCAACTATCAGCCCTGCAGCGAATCTGAGTTTCAACGATATGTCGTCGCTAAACGCTACGACGTCATCATTCTGGGTAATCCCAGTAAATTGAGCAGCGACGTACTAGAGCTTATTCATAACCATCAGCCTAATACCAGCCTGATCATGTTTGATGCTAACAGCGGCGTAAACGCACATTTATTAGATCAACAGGCCAGACGTCTCAACGTTAATCTGGTTTCAGTGCTGCCATTACCTTGTCCACCAGAACGTCTTGAAGCTGTCGTAGAGCGATTGACGACGGAAACGCACGAAAACAGTGCTGACAGCGCACCTATGTCTGCCGAAGAAGTCAGTGCGGCACTTGATGCGGGAAAAATACAAGCCTGGTTCCAACCCAAGGTACGCATGGCCGACGGACGGGTTACGGGCTTTGAGGCCTTAGCGAGGTGGATTGAGCCCGATGGCTCCATGCTACCGCCACGTGTGTTCATACCTTCAGCAGAAGAGTCCGAAGTCATTGTCCCGCTCACTCGAAAGCTCATCGCTGACAGCATGAATGAACTGAGCAACTGGAAACGCAGCAACCTCCATCTCAAGGTCTCTATTAATGTAACGGTTGAAGTACTGGATTCTGAAAATTTTGTAACGTGGCTGCAAGGCCAGCTTGAAGCTCATAAACTCGCGCCCAGTTCAATCATCATTGAAATCACTGAATCTCGCGTAGCAGGAACGGCCAGCAAGGTCGTCGAAAATCTCACCCGCTTAAGGCTTCTAGGGCTAGGGGTTTCCCTTGATGATTTTGGGACAGGTTACTCATCGCTGCTGCAACTCAGCCGCATGCCCTGTTCAGAGCTAAAAATCGACCGGTCTTTTGTATCAGGAGCGTCTGACAAAGAAGAGACCGCCGTTCTGCTAGGCAACAGTGTGCGCATTGGACACGGGCTAGGCTTAAACGTTGTTGCCGAGGGGGTGGAAACTCGGGCTGACTGGGAGGCGGTCGCTAAAGCAGAAGTTGACGAAGTACAGGGTTGGTTTGTGGGTAGGGCCCAGTCTTCCGACAGCGTTATTCCCTGGATTGAAGACTGGAACAGTCGACAAATACTTTTGAAAACCGAACAACCGAGCCGTGACTTGCGGAAGTTCTCCACGAAAAAGCTATTCAGCAAGGATCAATGGCACTTTGTTCGACCCAATGCCTTGGGCTTCACACTACTATTCATTCTCATGACGCTATCGGCTGTGGCCGCCAAGCTGATTTAGACGTGCAACTTACTATTGCGCCTGATCCACGCACTACCGGCACATCACTACTGTACCAACTTGGTGACCGGCTCCCCTTTAATGCCTGCGTAAACGACTAAGATCACAGCATCTTCGGTGCCTATGCTCGCACCCCCATGGGGTTGGTTTATAAGCTCGATAACCCCGTCACCCGGATTAACCTGCAAAGTTTCCCCCTCAGGTGTTCTCACTTCCAAGCGCCCTTGCAACAGAACACCCGCAGTAGCATAGGGGTGGATATGCATTGGGAGTGCTGATCCGGAAGGTATGGTTACACGAACTACCGATATCTCCGGGTCTCCTGCACTGTATGACGGCAGGGGACGGCCATTCCAAGATGCGTCGGATTTAATCAACACCTCGGTTGTGATGGACTTCATGGCAGCCATGGTCTCATCTGACTGCACCGTGGCAGCACCGATGAACCCGATGATTAAAACAACCCCTTGCCCTAGACCTTGAACCGCCTTACGTGATGCCCTCACAGCCCCTCCTCTATCAATACCAAAAGGTCGCTCAAGATGGTCGCGATCAACAGTCGAACTCAGATTGTAGCCTCGCCTCTAGCAAACCTTGGCCATTTTCGCTGACTAAAAAATCTATGGGTCTACAGCACACTTGGCAATCCTCAATGTAATTTACCCCAACATCCTCAGGATTAAGCAACACCGATATACCCTCTCCACAGTAGGGGCAAGACACCATCTGCTCCTGTAGCGCCCAGTTGTTCATAAAGTCTCAGCTAGCCCTTTGCAACTCAACGCTGCTTTGCGCGTCCGCAGGGAAAGCACGCTCAAACTTTAACGCACCGTCTTCTAGGGGCTCATCGCGGAACATTTGTCGATCCTTGCGAAAATTCTGTGGATTCACCCAAGGGCCTTGATCACCTTGTTTGGGAAACAAGTGCATCACCCGCTGCATGTAACCTGCGGAAAAATCATCTATCCATAGACGCTTGGGCATAGATTGATCCAGTTCAGCAGATATGCGAGGCGTAAACTGATGATTACCCGTTGCCTTTAAATGGTTCACAACTCGCGTCGTCCAGTGCGCAATTAGGTCGGCACGCAGTGTCCAAGAGGCGTTGATATAACCAAAGGTCTGAATCATATTGGGCACGTTGGAGCACATCATGCCTTTGTAAGTCCACTCCTTAGAGAAATCTACAGCTTCACCATCCACGGAGAATTCAGCCCCCCCCAGAACCAGTAAATTCAGACCTGTCGCAGAGACGATCACATCGGCTTCAAGATACTGCCCCGACTTGAGTAAAATCCCCTTCGCGTCAATCTGGGCAATATGGTCGGTGACAACATCGGCCTTTCGTGCCTTCAGAGCCTCAAACAGGTCATCGTCAGGAACCAAACAAAGGCGCTGATCCCAAG
>QXYP01000330.1:0-852 GCA_009886815.1 Halieaceae bacterium | reverse complement strand
AGGGTTATAGTTGGGCGTAAAATGCTTTTCGACATCAAGAATATCGCCCACCTCCGAATTTACCTTTTTCAGCAAGCTCCGTCGCAAAATACTGGGGGCCACACGCGATAGGCCGTAGAAAAACTGCTGCCACACGGTGTTGCGCCAACGGGTTAATGCGTAGGCCATTTTTTCGGGTAGGTGCTTACGCAACCAATTGGCACCCGCGTCAATCGAGGGGCGAGAAATAACGTAGGTCGGAGAGCGCTGCAGCATGGTGACATGCTCAGCCTTTGACGCCATGTTGGGTACTAGCGTCATTGCCGTCGCACCCGAACCAATCACAACCACTTTTTTATTGGTGTAATCGAGATCTTGAGGCCAAAACTGGGGGTGCACCCAAGTGCCTTCGAAGGAATCCTTACCTGCAAAGTCAGGCTGATAACCCGCATCGTAGCTGTAGTATCCGGCGCACATCAGTAACACATTACATCGGTATTCGGCCAAGCCACCGGGGGTCTGTACCGACAAAATCCACTGACCAAGCTCGCTGCACCAATTTGCCGCAGTTAACTTATGTTGAAACTGAATGTGCTCACGAACGCCGTATTCATCTGCGGTGGCGTTTACGTACTCGCGAATCGCGGTCCCGTCAGCAATGGCCTTTTCCGCCGACCAAGGCTTAAAGTCATAGCCCAAAGTATGCATATCACTGTCAGAACGAATGCCCGGGTAGCGAAAAATATCCCAAGTACCACCAATAGCCTCTCTGCGCTCAAGAATGGCATAGGTCGCATCGGGACAGTCACGTTGCAGGCGAACCCCCGCACCAATACCTGACAAACCAGCGCCTATGACCATAACATCGACATA
>QXYP01000033.1 GCA_009886815.1 Halieaceae bacterium | reverse complement strand
CTGATGATGCAGCGGCCTTTGCCGAGCAGTGGTTGGACAAGCGGCTGGTGACCTATCAAACCGATGTCGATGGGCAGCCGGTCTCAAAAATTCTGGTAGAAACGTGTACTGATATCGACCAAGAGCTTTACTTAGGTGCGGTTCTAGATCGTGCAAGTCGTCGCATTGTATTTATGGCTTCAACTGAAGGCGGGGTAGAGATTGAAAAGGTTGCTGAGGAAACCCCAGAAAAAATTCTCCGAGCCGAAATTGACCCGCTGACCGGGCCACAACCTTATCAAGGCCGCGAGCTGGCCTTTAAGCTGGGACTGACAGGTGTTCAGGTCAAGCAGTTTGTCGCCATTTTCGTGGGGCTGGCAAACTTATTTCAGGATAAGGATCTTGCGCTTATTGAGGTCAACCCGCTGGTAATTACCGATGCGGGTAATCTGCATTGTCTTGATGCGAAGATAGTGGCCGACTCTAACGCGCTTTACCGGCATGCCGATCTTCGTGAAATGCATGACCCATCCCAAGAAGATGCCCGAGAGGCGCACGCTGCAGAATGGGATCTTAATTACGTAGCCCTCGATGGCAGCATTGGTTGCATGGTTAACGGCGCGGGGTTGGCAATGGGAACCATGGATATTGTGAAACTTCATGGTGGAGCTCCTGCAAACTTTTTGGACGTTGGGGGCGGCGCTACCAAAGAGCGTGTCACTGAGGCTTTCAAAATTATTCTGTCTGATGAAAACGTTAAAGCGGTTTTGATCAACATCTTTGGCGGTATTGTGCGCTGTGATCTCATTGCTGAAGGCGTTATTGGGGCCGTTGAAGAAGTGGGCGTGACTGTGCCTGTAGTGGTTCGGCTTGAGGGTAATAACGCAGAGTTGGGGCAAAAGGTGTTAGCCGATAGCGGACTTAATATTAAGGCGGCCTCGAGTTTGACTGATGCGGCTGAGCAAGTGGTTGCAGCAGCAGGAGGTGCCCAATGAGCATTTTAATCGACCAAAACACTAAGGTCATTTGTCAGGGCTTCACGGGCTCTCAAGGGTCTTTTCACTCAGAACAGGCAATCGCTTACGGCACGCAGATGGTGGGTGGCGTGACACCTGGGAAGGGCGGGCAGACGCATTTGGATTTGCCTGTGTTCAATACGGTAGATGAGGCGGTGGTCCAAACGGGCGCTGACGCATCGGTGATTTATGTGCCGGCGGCGTTTTGTAAGGATTCAATCCTCGAGGCTGCAAATGCCGGGATTCAACTGATCGTTTGCATTACTGAGGGTATCCCCACTTTGGATATGCTTGAGTGCAAGGTGAAATGTGATGAGCTAGGAGTTCGTTTGATTGGCCCCAACTGCCCGGGCGTTATTACTCCGGGGGCTTGTAAAATCGGCATCATGCCGGGACACATTCATTTGCCAGGCCGTGTGGGTATTGTGTCGCGCTCGGGAACATTGACTTACGAGGCCGTCAAGCAAACAACAGATGCGGGCTTTGGTCAGTCAACCTGCGTGGGGATCGGTGGTGACCCCATACCAGGCTCAAATTTCATCGACATTTTGACGTTGTTTGAGGCAGATCCCTCAACCGAAGCTATTGTCATGATTGGCGAAATCGGGGGAACTGCTGAAGAGGAGGCCGCTGCCTTTATTAAGGATAACGTCTCCAAACCCGTTGTTTCCTATATTGCCGGCGTCACCGCGCCAAAAGGCAAGCGCATGGGTCACGCCGGAGCGATTATTTCTGGTGGTAAGGGTACAGCCGACGAGAAGTTTGCGGCCCTTGAAGATGCAGGCGTGCGAACCGTGCGCTCCCTCGCTGATATCGGCTCAGCTATGGCCGATTTAACCGGCTGGTAAATAGCCCGCTGGCAAGGTCTATCCTTTGGCCTTGTCAGCGTCACCCCTCCAACAGTCTTCAGTAGGTCACGAGGCTGGTCACGCTAAGGCCACGAAGCCTTCGTGCTTATTAGCTTCCCAGCGTGTGGTGTGTCCTTAGGGAGCCTATGGCGGCATTAACCTACTCGTAATTGAAGAAAAATGTGAGCCGCAAATGCAGATCATCCTCAGGCCGTACCCCTTGGGGATTGATTCCATAGTGGGTGTACACAATGTTTGGGGTAATGAAAATACGGTCGGATAGACGGTATTCAATGCCAGCGACGAAATTTGTGGCGGTCGCGCTGGGGTCGAAGGGAATATAAGCAATATCATTGCCTTTTATGCTGGGCTGAAACAGTCGCTGTACCTGCGTAATAAAATCGATTTTGTCACTGACGTGAGCTACGCCCATGAGGGCCGCCAACTCAAGCGTGGGGTCGTTTTGGCGGTCCTGATGGGTGTAAACGAATCCCAATGAGTAGCTTTTGTTCTGCTGTGCGGCGAACAGCTGATAGGTGCTGCGATCGAAACGACCAGGACGGGCTTCATAGTCAACGTAGGCGTCCAGCAATACGCCCGGCGTGGGTCGCCAGGTCGTGGCCCCCATAAACTTATCGTGGGGGTTTTTGTCCGCTTCCCAAGTTTCACTGGATCCATACATGGCTCGATATGACCACTTACCGGATTGGCTAAGTTTTCCTTTGGCGGAGATCCCCAAATCTCTCGCAGCAATTCCTTGCATATCTGGTGCCGTGCGCATGAGGTAGCGCTTGCCCCAAAATGCTTCAATGAGGTCAAAAGAGATTGTAGGTATTAGCCCCCCGGAAATCTGGTGTCCCGCCAGATTTTTCCCCACACCCATGTCTTGTATTCGGTGCGATAGCTCGTAGTTTTCGAAGGCACCCTCGTGAAAGGCCTCGAACCGCAGTCGTCCGGTCCAATCGGCGCCATAACGGGCATCCGTGGTCAGAAAGATTCGCCGAAGGACGGCCCCGCTTGCGTTGTCTCCCACTGGGGTGTGGTGGCTGGGGATGTAATAGAGGTCTCCAAACATGAGCCCCTTAACATCGAATTCAAGCGCGTCTGCGGCTGTGGCCTGTGTGCTGTGAAGGAATAGCAAGGCACAGGCAAGGAAGCTTGCTCTGCGCAATGCATCGATAGTCCCGTTTAGTCGCATCAGCAACTTCATATCCAGTGCTTCAATCGTGAGGCTATTATGCATTGATT
>QXYP01000329.1:3692-4121 GCA_009886815.1 Halieaceae bacterium | reverse complement strand
CGCCGGGTACGTTTTACCGCGCCCACAGGGCATTCCTTTGAGCTGTTTGCCACAAAAGAGCAGCCCGGAAAATGGGGTATTAGCCAGCGCAACCCTGAAGCTTGGCCTCGCGGCTTAAAAGGTATGCGCCCTACTCGATTTGATCACTGCTTGCTCTATGGCGATGATCTGGAGGGCAATCTATCTCTATTCATCGATATACTCGGATTTGATCTCGCAGAACAAGTTGTTGATCCTGAGGGCAATAAAGCCGCTATATTTTTGACGTGCTCAAGTAAAGCGCACGATGTAGCGTTTATTAAACACGATGAAAAAGACAAGTTCCATCACGCCTCTTTCTGGCTGGAAAACTGGCAGGATGTTCTGCGTGCCGCAGACCTTATATCAATGACCGACACGCCAATCGATATTGGACCCACTCGGCACGGG
>QXYP01000329.1:3253-3682 GCA_009886815.1 Halieaceae bacterium | reverse complement strand
CGCCGGGTACGTTTTACCGCGCCCACAGGGCATTCCTTTGAGCTGTTTGCCACAAAAGAGCAGCCCGGAAAATGGGGTATTAGCCAGCGCAACCCTGAAGCTTGGCCTCGCGGCTTAAAAGGTATGCGCCCTACTCGATTTGATCACTGCTTGCTCTATGGCGATGATCTGGAGGGCAATCTATCTCTATTCATCGATATACTCGGATTTGATCTCGCAGAACAAGTTGTTGATCCTGAGGGCAATAAAGCCGCTATATTTTTGACGTGCTCAAGTAAAGCGCACGATGTAGCGTTTATTAAACACGATGAAAAAGACAAGTTCCATCACGCCTCTTTCTGGCTGGAAAACTGGCAGGATGTTCTGCGTGCCGCAGACCTTATATCAATGACCGACACGCCAATCGATATTGGACCCACTCGGCACGGG
>QXYP01000329.1:0-3243 GCA_009886815.1 Halieaceae bacterium | reverse complement strand
TTTGTGGCGGTGACTACCACTACCCGGATCACCCTCCTGTTACCTGGGATGCGCAAGAGCTTGGCAAAGCTATCTTCTATCACGATCGTGAACTCAATGAACGCTTCTTGACAGTGCTTACCTAAATCCAGCTGTGTCAATATTTCACCCATTTACTCTTAGAGACGCAGCTGGGTGGAATACACGATCAACCTTAATTTATTCAAAGAGTACAAAATGGAATTCAAGCACTTCATCAATGGTCAATTCGTGGCGTCGAGTAACGGCGCTACTTTCGAAAACCATGCACCGGTTAACGACAGTTTGATCGGAATGGTCTGTGAGGCCTCTTCCGAGGATGTTAACACTGCAGTTCTCGCTGCTAAAGCTGCTCTAAAAGGGCCGTGGGGAAAACTGACTCAAGCCCAGCGGACCGAACTACTCAACAAAGTGGCGGTGCGTATCAATGAGCGTTTCGAAGAATTCCTCGCAGCTGAATGCCTTGATACAGGCAAGCCACGTTCCATGGCCTCACACATTGACATTCCCCGGGGCGCAGCCAATTTCACCGCGTTCTCTGAAACTCTCGTTAACCATCCTACAGAATGTTTCAAACTCGATACCCCAGACGGCGGTGGCTCACTCAACTATGGTCACCGCACCCCCAAGGGTGTAGTCGCTGTAATTAGTCCTTGGAATCTGCCGCTGCTACTGATGACTTTTAAAGTGGGACCTGCCCTCGCCTGCGGTAATACAGTGGTCGTGAAACCCTCAGAAGAGACACCCGCCACAGCCACGCTATTAGGCGAAGTAATGAATGAGTGCGGTGTCCCGCCAGGAGTTTACAATGTGGTGCACGGCTTTGGGCCTAATTCTGCAGGGGAGTTCTTAACTACTCACCCGCTGATCGATGCCATCACTTTTACCGGTGAGACTCGTACCGGTGAAGAGATCATGCGCGCCGCATCAGTTGGCTTGCGCAACATCTCCATGGAGTGCGGTGGCAAAAATCCTGCATTAGTTTTCGCCGACTGTGATCTCGACAAGGCAATTGAGGGCACCATGCGCTCTGCCTTTGTCAACGGTGGCCAAGTCTGTCTCGGCACTGAACGCGTTTATGTTGAACGCCCTATTTTTGACGAATTTGTCGCACGTCTAAAAGCCGGTGTGGAAACGCTTAAACTCGGTCGTCCAGAAGATGAAGAGGCCAACTTTGGTCCGCTGATAAGTTTGGAACATCGCGACAAAGTACTCTCCTACTACAAGCTCGCCGAAGAAGAAGGCGCCACTGTAATCATTGGCGGTGGAGTTCCAGATATGGGCTCAAAATTGAACGCAGGCGCATGGGTTGAACCGACAATCTGGACTGGTTTGGACGATAACGCCCGAGTAGTCCGCGAAGAAATCTTTGGACCATGCTGTCATATCCGCCCCTTTGATAGTGAAGAAGAGGTGATCGCATTGGCGAACGATACTGACTACGGTCTCTGCGCTTCGGTGTGGACTGAAAATAGCGCCCGCGCCAGTCGCGTTCCTGAGGCGCTGGAAGTCGGACTGGTTTGGGTTAATAGTTGGTTCCTGCGAGATCTGCGGACCGCATTTGGTGGTGCAAAGCAATCCGGTATCGGTCGTGAGGGCGGAGTGCATGGTTTGGAGTTCTATTCCGAACTAAAAAACATCTGTATCAAACTCTAGGGAGGCTTGACGAAAATGCATGAGGCCAGCAACCCCGAAGTCGGCGACTCTATCGTGGCAAATGGTATCAACACTAATTACCACTCCACGGGCAGTGGTGACCCAGTACTTCTGGTGCATGGTTCTGGACCGGGAGTCACTGCTTGGGCTAACTGGCGATTGGTGCTTCCTGAACTGAGTAACACAAGATGGGTGATCGCCCCCGACATGCCCGGCTTTGGCTATACCGATCGACCGGAAGGTAACACCTATTCTCTTGACCACTGGGTTGCACATTTGCTCGCCTTTATCGATGCCCTTGAACTCGAGACCATCGACATTGTCGGCAACAGCTTTGGTGGCGCTCTCGCATTAGCCTTCACCATCCGCCATCCCACAAGGGTTAAAAAAATGGTGTTAATGGGAGCTGCGGGAGTAGCGTTCCCAATCACCGAAGGATTGGATCGTGTATGGGGCTACACCCCATCGTACGAGACGATGCGAGAACTAATGGATTTGTTTGCCTATGACCGCAGTTTGGTCTCCGACGAACTCGCACACCTGCGCTATCAAGCCAGTATCCGGCCCGGCTTTCAGGAGTCATTTGAGGCAATGTTTCCGGCGCCAAGACAGCGCTGGGTGGACGCGCTAAGCAGTACTGAGGCAGATATCAAAAAAATCAAACAGCCTACACTTGTGATACATGGCCGTGAAGATCAAATTATTCCATTGCAGAGCAGCTTGACGCTCGCCAATTGGATAGACGATGCTCAACTACATGTATTTGGTCGTTGCGGCCATTGGACTCAAATAGAGCACGCCGACCGGTTCTGTCAGCTATTAGAGAATTTTTTCGCTGAAGCAGCCTAATAAAATCCAATTACCCTTTTAATCGAGAGTTATATCTTATGGACAGACAACTAATTAAGCAGTTAGGTAGCGAACTCTACCAAGCAATGGTAGAACGTGCGGTATTGCGCCCGTTTACCGAACGTTTCCCAGACATCACCATAGATGATGCTTACCACATTTCGCTGCAAATGCTGGAGTGTCGTGTCTCCGCGGGCGAAAAAATCATCGGCAAGAAAATAGGTGTCACCAGCAAAGCGGTACAAAACATGCTCGGAGTCTATCAGCCCGACTTTGGCTACTTGACCGACAGAATGGTCTACAGCGACGAGATGCCAATCAGCAAACTACTCATTCAGCCTAAAGCGGAGGGAGAAATTGCTTTTGTGCTTAAGCGTGATCTCATCGGACCCGGCATCACCAATGCCGATGTGCTAGCAGCAACTGAAGCCGTAATGCCCTGCTTTGAAGTGGTCGATTCACGAATAGAAGACTGGAACATAAAGATCCAAGATACCGTGGCAGACAACGCCTCTTGCGGTTTTTTTGTAGTTAATGAAAAAGCTGCAGTAGATCCGCGAAGTCTGGATCTTTCCACCTGCGGCATGGTAGTAGAGAAGAACGGAGCAACCTTGAGTGTCGGCGCCGGTGCCGCCGCACTCGGCAGCCCGGTTAACTGTGTAGCCTGGCTGGCCAACACCCTGGGGCAATTCGGCATTCCCCTAAAAGCAGGGGAGCTGA
>QXYP01000328.1 GCA_009886815.1 Halieaceae bacterium | reverse complement strand
TAGAGATGGAGGCACTAACGGCGGTATCGGTGGCGGCACTCACACTCTATGACATGTGCAAGGCCGTGGATCGCGGCATGAGCATTGAGGACGTGCGGGTGGAAACCAAAACAGGAGGTGCCAGCGGAACCTGGCAACGAGGTGACCCATGCTAACTGTGCGGTTTTTTTCCTTGATCCGGGAGGCGCTTGATTGCGAACAACTAGAGGTTGCCCATCATTCCGAATTGCGGACGGTGGACGATTTAAAACGCAGTTTGGCCAATACCGGTGGTGAGCAATGGCGCGAAGCGCTTTACCAGCCCAATGTGGTGCATGCCCTTAACCAACGGGTAGTGAACACCGATCATGTGTTGCAAAACGGTGACGAGGTCGCTTTTTTTCCACCAATGACCGGCGGTTAATATGAGCGTTCTGATACAAGGGGCACCGTTTATTGTCGAACAGCAGCAGGCGATTTTGCTTGCGGAAACCTCTGGTGCTGGTTTGGTTACCTTCACGGGGTATCTGAGAGACTTCAGTGAACAAGGGGCCGTAGAGGCTTTGGAGCTGGAGCACTATCCGGGTATGACGGAGCGTGTTCTGGAGGAGTTGGGTGACACGTCCGCCAATCGCTTCGGGTTACGGGGATGGCGGATTGTGCACCGGTATGGCCGCATAGCGGCACAAGACCCTATTGTTTGGGTGGGAGTACTGGCAGATCATCGCAACGAGGCGTTTGCAGGCTGCCAGTTCATTATGGACACGCTAAAAACTAAGGCACCATTTTGGAAGAGAGAATTTATGAGTGATGGACGGGTAGTTTGGGTTCAATCTAAAGCGGAGGACACCGAACGAGAGAAGTCCTGGCAAGAGTGTGCCTATGAATAGCACCGATTTTCGCAATGCTCTGGGAGCATTTACGACCGGTGTTTGCCTTATCACCGTTGATGACCCTAAGTCCGGCGCACTAGCCTTAACGGCAAATTCTTTTAGTTCACTCTCTCTCACCCCACCTTTGGTGCTATGGAATATTCAGAACGACTCTGATTGTTTCAGGGAATACACCGAATGCCTGCATTTTGGCATCTCAATATTGTGTGCAGACCAGCAGGCACTGTCGGGTTGCTATGCCCGAAAAGATAATCACAAAATTGTGGAAGACGATTTCATTGTCGACGAGTACGGTGTTCCGTTGCTCAAACGCGCGGTCGCACGTTTTAGCTGCAAACTTTTCAAGTTCTTGGAAGCGGGCGATCACCACATTGTTATCGGTGAAGTTTTGACGTTCGATGCTGAGGACCACTCTCCGCTTTTGTTTAGTCGCGGGTCTTACGATCAGCTTGCCTCGCGGACCCATTAAGGATTTTTTGTGAGATTCTGCCCAGATTGTGGAGCGGCCACCGAGCGCCGCATTCCCGAAGATGACGATAGAGAACGGGATATTTGTTCTAAGTGCAGCACCATTCACTATCATAATCCTAAAGTGATTGTAGGCTGTATTCCCGAACACCAAGGGAAGATCCTAATGTGTAAGCGGGCCATTGAGCCCCGTTACGGTTTATGGACCCTGCCTGCGGGTTTTATGGAGAACAGTGAGACAACCGCCGAGGGCGCGGCCCGTGAAACCTGGGAAGAGGCTGCGGCGATTGCGACGGAGCCTACGCTGTACAGAATTTTTGATGTGCCTCATATCAGCCAGGTCTATATGTTTTATCGCTGCGGTGTGGAGGGTGGTCGCTATGGGGTTGGGCCAGAAAGCTTAGAGACGGAGCTGGTCTTGCCTGAGAATATTCGATGGGACGAACTGGCATTTCCTGTTGTCAGGGAGCTACTCAAAGAATTTATTGAAGATAGCCACAGGGGTGAATTTCCCGTCCGTCATAGCGTTATTAGCTTGGGCCGGCGTTGATGAATTATGAAGCCCCTCGGTACTTTATAAGCTGTTTTATTTAAGAAAAGGTGTGACACGATGACATTTCCTAAAGTTGGCAATTTGGCTCCAACATTCACCCTGCCGGATCAAGACGGCTCGAAGGTTAAGCTTCAGGATTTCCGGAACCAGAAGAATGTCGTGGTTTATTTTTACCCCAAAGCTATGACGCCGGGGTGCACTGTTCAGGCTGGCGGTCTACGCGATAGCGCTGCGGAGCTGGCAAAGCGCAATACGGTGGTTTTCGGTATCAGCCCAGATGCAAGCAAACGGCTAGCAAAATTTTCAGAGCGAGACGGACTTAACTTCACGCTGCTTTCTGACGAGGACCATGCCGTAGCCGATAAGTATGGTGCTTGGGGACCCAAGAAATTTATGGGCCGCGAGTTTGATGGAATACTGCGAACAACTTTTATTATTGGCCGGGATGGTCGTCTCAAGGCGGTACTCGATAAATTTAAAACAAAGAGCCACCACGACGATCTCATAGCCGCGCTCGATGGCTTGGGCCTTGAGTAGGTAATTCGATTGTTCAGCGGGTGTTCAGGCACTAGTGGTGAAGAGACTTTGCTGCAATGCCTAAGGCCATCTACCTTCAGCACTTCAGCAGTAATCACCCGTTGGTGTGCCGAGTTTGTTATTCTAAAGCCTGACCCTTAATAGCGTTATTCATGCGAATCATTACCTGTAATACAAACGGCATAAGAGCTGCCCAACGCAAAGGGTTTTTTTCTTGGCTGTCCGAGCAGAATGCCGACGTAATCTGCATTCAAGAGACAAAAGCTCAGGTGCATCAGCTCGACCCTGCTTTGTTTGAGCCTGAGGGCTATCACTGCACCTACAATGACGCGCAACGCCCAGGGTACAGTGGCACTGCCGTTTTCAGCCGGGCGAAACCGAAGAGCCTAGTGACCGAGCTAGGATGGGAGCCCATGGACTCCCAGGGGCGGTACCTGCAAGCAGACTTTAAAGGGCTGAGCGTGATCTCGCTGTACGTGCCCTCGGGCTCTAGTGGTGAAGAGGCACAAGACCGTAAAGAGATTTTTATGGAGAAGTTTCTGCCGCATTTGCAAAGCTTAAAGCGGAAGCGGAGAGAGTTCATTATTTGCGGTGACTGGAACATCTGCCACAAAGAGATTGACCTGAAGAATTGGCGCGGCAACAGAAAAAACTCTGGGTTTTTACCCCATGAGCGAGCTTGGCTTGATCGGGTTTTTGACGAGGTCGGCTGGGTCGATGTCTTTCGTCGCATTAACCCTGAGCCAGATCAGTACACCTGGTGGTCTAATCGAGGCCAAGCCTGGGCGAAAAATGTCGGTTGGCGACTTGATTATATGCTTTGTACTCCGCGGGTTGCCGCGCTGGGTACTTCTGCGAGCATCTACAGAGACGAACGCTTTTCAGACCATGCGCCGCTCATCATCGATTTCGATACTGAAATCGAAGCGTGACTGCGGCGACAAGACTTCCATTAACAAACTTTTTGATTAGGAGATAGCTATGTTCATATCCAACGCTTATGCGCAATCTGGGGGGGCAGCACCCGCCGGCGGTGAGTTCATGCAGATCGGCTTTTTGATTGTCTTATTTGCCCTGTTTTACTTCCTCGCGATCAGGCCGCAGCGAAAGCGACAAAAAGAACATACGGACATGATTTCTGCTTTGAAAAAAGGTGACGAGGTAGCCATGTCATCGGGCATGTTGGGCAAGGTAACTGCACTTGATGAAAACTACCTCACCCTTGGGGTTTCAGGAGGGCTCGAACTTAAGTTTCAGCGCATACACGTGAACGCCATTTTGCCTAAGGGCACGCTAAAATCCGTGGGCACCGAGTAAATTCCCATCACCTCACTGGAATACCCAGAACGGT
>QXYP01000327.1:4826-8850 GCA_009886815.1 Halieaceae bacterium | reverse complement strand
CGACGTTTATCACGGCTTATCCCACCGAGGTCTCGCCACTCGCCCGGCGTAACGATGACAATCCCTTCATTACCGATCGTTTTGAATTTTTCGTCGGTGGACGGGAAATTGCCAATGGCTTTAGTGAGCTAAATGATCCCGAAGATCAAGCCGAGCGCTTCAGGGCGCAGGTCGCTGAAAAAGACAGTGGCGATGAGGAGGCCATGCACTTTGATCACGATTACGTTCGGGCACTTGAATATGGCATGCCACCCACAGCAGGCGAGGGTATTGGTATCGATCGACTGGTAATGCTCCTCACTGACGCCCCATCTATTCGCGACGTTTTGCTGTTCCCCCACATGCGACCAGAAGATTAACGCTGGTCGCTGCGTTGAGCGGGTGCTATTCTCAAAACATAAATTCAAGAGCCTGACTGTTGTGCCTCATACCTGCTCACGCTTTGTCATAGTTGCACTCACCGTGCTTGTTGCGTCGGGGTGTGCGACCCCAGAATCTGAGGCTCCGAAGCCGGAGCCCGCCGTGTCTGCTGCGGCGCTTAATCTCCCCGGCCCCCTTACCGCTGATGACTGTGACTGGGAGGAGCTTGCCGTTGTCGAGGAAAACTACTTCGATCGTGGTGTGCGTGCCCTGGCCGCGCGAGATTACGATCAGGCGGCGACGTACTTTGAACGGCATCGCGACTCAGGAAATACAGAAGCTCAGCGTGAGGCCGACGTTGGCATCGCCTTTGTGACCCTAATGAGCGAAGCGAGTATTGTTACCGAGGAAAGTGCTGCTAGCGGTATTGATGAGCGCGCCGAGGTGATGATTTTGGCTCTCGCTGCGGTGCAAACACTGGAAGGGCGGCTCGAAGCACTTGATGCTTTGAATCAAGCCATCTCCCAAGATTTAGAAAAGCGCGAAGAGGCGCTTAAGCGGCTTCGGGATTTAACACTGGGCCAGTAATCGGTAGCGTAACTGTAAAACACGAACCCGCATCAGGGGTGCTGGCCAAGCTGATCTCACCGCCAAGCATGGTGCAAAAATCTTTCACAATCGATAACCCCAATCCCGTACCACCATACTTGGTTCCTGTTGTCGCCTCAGCTTGAATAAAGGCGTCAAAGACGCGCCCCTGTTGCTCAGGTGTCATACCAATACCATCATCACTCACCGCAAATACGAGTTGACCGTCGCTAATATTTGCCGCCACTGAGACAGTGCCACCGTCTGTGAACTTGCAGGCGTTGCTGAATAAGTTAGTCACAATTTGCTGCACCTTACCGGGGTCGCTGAGCATGGTGTGACCTTCAGCGCCCTTCAAATCGAGCTCAAGGCTATTTCTATGCTGCGATAGCAACGGTGATAGTGCGTCACAAACTTGGAGGATTAAGGCGGCGGGCTGAAAAGACTCCAGATTAATCTGCATCTTTCCCGTTTCTATTTTAGATAAATCGAGAATCTCGTTAATCAAACCTAGGAGTTGCCGCCCCGAAATGATGATGGTGCTTAGGTCGTGCTGTACTTGCTCACGATTAACCTCGCCCGGGTCACCCAGCTCGTCTTGCAGCATTTCGCTATAACCAATAATGGCATTAAGTGGTGTGCGAAGCTCATGACTGACGTTCGCTAGGAACATAGATTTAGCAGCGTTTGCGGCGTCGGCATCGGCCTTGGCGTTGTTCACTTCTTCAATCGCTGTTGTGAGCTTGCCAGACATGTCGTTAAAGGTTCGTGCAAGATCCTGAATTTCGCCAGCATCGCGATTCTCATCAATGCGATAGCTTAAGTCACCCGATCCAAAGCGCTGAACCCCGGTCTTTAGACGCAGCAAGCTGGAGTTGGTCGACCGGATCAGCAAAATAACCAGCAGCATGGTGACGGCGATGGTTGTAATGAAGCCGATCACCGTAATCTGGTCGGTCAGGGTGATGGTGCCGTCAATGGTGCGGGAGCGTTGGATCGCCAGTGCTTCCTGGCGCTGCTCTAATTCATCGAGCTTTTGCCAGGTATCGTTATACTGAATGGGCGATTCCACGGCAGATTGACTGCCCGAGCGGTTGTAGTTGTCATAAAAGGACTGCCACTCGTCTAGGAGTTGTGAGGCGCTGCCAAACAGTCGACGGTAATAGTCCTCGGTTGAGGCACCGCCTAACGCGCCCAACTTACCTAATCGCTGTCTAAGGGTATCGAGCTCGGCTGTTGCGGTGGCGCGTTCGGCATCGCCCAGGGGCTCCTCGGTTGTTTCTCTCAGCGTTGCCAATACCAGAGTTTGCTGACGGGCCGCTTCGAGGCCTTGCTGTAAATCGTTAATCAGTTGTGCCGCTATTGCGGCATCGCGATAAGCCACCAAGCTCTCGCTACGCGCAAAACTGCCCCAAAGGTGGGTAGCCACGTTAACCACAAAGAGCGTCAGAATTGCGACAGAAAAAAGGTATAAGCGGGCTCTTAAACTTAGCGACGTTTGAGAGAATTTCACTTTGTGAGCAGCTTTTCTATTTTAATGAGCAGTTCGGGGAAATCGATCGGTTTGGTCGCATAATCTTGGCAACCCGCTGCCAGCGCCTGTTCTCGGTCGCTCTCCATAGCATGTGCCGTGAGGGCAATAATCGGTAGGTCCTGAATCTGGGGGTCTGCGCTTGCCTCTTTGGCGACTGTCCAACCGTCTTTCACGGGAAGGTTAATATCTAGCAGTACCAGAGCTGGTCGCAGGGCACGCATTTTATCCAACGCCTCCTGACCATCGGCCGCACAATCTAGGGTGAATCCCGCCCGCTTCAAGCGACGCTGAAGCATCTCTCGATTGACCTCGTTATCTTCTACCAGCAGTAGATGACGGCTTACATGAGTTGTCATTGATCTTCTCCCAATACCGCATGAACCCGGAGTTCAGCCTCAATACCCTTCACTGACAAGGCCTGTGATTGGCCAAATTGGTAGTCACCGCCCAGTTTTTCATAGGTCGTCTGTGAGATCAGAATTTCTCCCGGGTCGGCGACATCTTCGATCCGCGATGTGACATTCATGGCATGGCCCACAAACCCATATTTTGAACGGCGTTCGCTGCCAATATTTCCAGCGACCACGGCCCCTGTGTTGAGCGCGATGGCCATTTCGACTTCGGGTAGACCATCGGCACTGTTCGCAGCATTGATATCACCCATGGCCTCTTGCATAACTAACGCACAGCGAACGGCGCGATCCGGGTCATCATCGTTGCGCCGTGGGGCACCAAATACCGCCAATACGGCGTCACCTAAGAACTCATCAATAGTGCCGCCAAACTCTAGAATGATCTCAGTCATACGACCGAGGTAGCGGTTGAGCAATGTGACGACTTGTTGCGGTGGCAAATGCTCAACTAAGGTCGTAAAGCCGCGAATGTCAGACATCATAATAGTGACTTCGCGCAGATCTCCACCCAGTTCTAGGCCCTCGGGTTTCTCGAGAATCTCGTCGACGATGTCATCTGAGAGATATCGGCCAAAAGTTGCGCGAATAAATTGCTCGCGGCGTTCTAGCTGTTCACGGTAGCGCTCTTCTCGGTCGTGCCAGCGCTTGCGTTCAATACCGGCGGATATTCGGGCCTGCAGTAAAACAGGGTTAAAAGGTTTTAATAGGTAATCGTCGGCACCGGCCTCGATACATCCAACCATTTGATCCATATCTTGTTGACCGCTAATCATCACGACGGGCGTTGCGCGAAGTCGCTCGTCGTCTTTGAGACGCTTCAAAACTTCAGCGCCGCCAATGCCGGGCATGATGAGGTCGAGAAGCACTACGTCTACCCCCATGGTATCGAGCAGTTCAAGGGCTTCTTCACCCGATTCTGCAGAAATTACCGTGTGACCCGTTTTTTGCAGCAGTCGTGACACCAGTTCGCGATTTTCCGGGAGGTCGTCGACGGCAAGAATGACGCCCGGCTCCTCGCTGGGCAGCAGGGCGAGTGATGTCGGCTGGGTGGCATGGTGATCCGATGACGCGGGTTCGGTTTTGGCTGCCGCCAAAATTTGCAGTAGATGGGCCCTGACAGTGGCGGGCA
>QXYP01000327.1:1335-4816 GCA_009886815.1 Halieaceae bacterium | reverse complement strand
GGGTACTAGCTCACTGTCTTCGAGCAGCATTTCAGCGTAGCCGCGAATCGCGCCAATAATATTGCGGCGGTCGTGCCGGGCTTCAGAGGTGCTTAACCCCATGTGCTCCTCAAGTTTCTTGCTGGCTCCAATCAGGGAGACGAGATCATTCTTGACCACCTCACTGGTAATTATGGGGTCGTAATGTCTCTTAGGCCCCAGTTCTGCTACGGCAGCCAGCACTTTTAACGCCCAGGGATCTTCAGTATTGGAGTGCTCAACCACCGTGCCACCTCATTTTGGTGAACTCATTTCACGTCACATAGTAAAGCTAGCGGCATTTCAATGCATTCCTGTGTCTTAGGGATGGTGGATTGACAGCTGTTTGCGGTAATATTGCAACATTAAGCAGTTTTCAAGGACAGAATATCAATGCTGAATCAAGTGGAAATCTTTCACGGGCTCAACGATGGCGAGCTTCAAGCGCTGGAAAGCAGTTCCAGTACCCGCTCATTTCCCAAAAATACCGTTGTGATTCATGAGAATGATCCGGCTGACTCACTGTTTGTGATCGAAAGTGGCAAGGTCAAAGTTTACTGCTCAGACAAGAACGGCAAGGAATTCATAATGAATACCTTGGGCGCTGGAGATTACTTCGGCGAGCTGGCACTGCTAGATGACTCAACGCGTTCGGCGTCGGTGCGCACCGTAGAAAAATGTGAATTCCGGGTTGTTATGAAAGAGGACTTCAATGGTGTCCTCGACGAACACCCCAATATTGCACGACAGCTGATCAGTAATTTGGCGGGTCGCGTACGTAAATTAACCGCAGATGTTAAGAGCTTGGCGCTGCAGGATGTGTACGGCAGAGTGGCCAATGTGCTTATGGATCTGTCCGAAGAACGCGGCGACGGTACGCTCTACATTCCCGAAAAGCTTACCCAGCAAGACATTGCTGACCGAGTGGGCGCGTCCCGTGAAATGGTCGCGCGAATCCTGAAAGATCTGACGATTGGAGAATACATCCGGTTTGAGGGTCGACATATCATTATCAACACGCGGCTCCCCGCCAAGTATTGATTAGGGTTTAGTGTCGGACGCCTCGTCTTCTGGGGTGGCAACGACCTTCGCCGTCAGCTCTCCTTTGGCTAATCGTATTTGCACCTCTGAGTGAATGGGTGCGTCGGTCGTATTGCGAATGATTTGGCCATCAGGCCCCGTAACCAATGCGTAGCCTCTAGCCAGGGTGTTTTCTGGCCCCAATGTCGTCAGAAGCTGTTCGTGTTGGTCTAATGTTGCTCTATACCTGCGCAGGTTGCTTCGAATGAGTTGCAGCAACTCGCGCTTTCGTTGCGTCAGCAAAGACGCCAACTGTTCAATATTTCGTCCGGGATGGTGTGACTCCAGCTTATTGTTCCAGTTTATTAACGCTGAGCGATGAGATCTGAGCTGATTTTGCATCAGCAAAGACAGTTGCTGTACTCGGCTATCGAGTAATTGGCGCTGTTGTGCCAGCGCCGTACCCGGGTGGCGCAGCCGTGCTTGCCAATGTCCCAGCACGGCGCGTTCCTGGGCAAAACGCCTGGCCATGAGACCTTGCAGAACACGCTGTGCATCATCGAGGCGCTGGCTCCACTGCACTTGGTCCAGGCTCACCAGTTCGGCTGCTGCAGAGGGTGTTGCGGCGCGCTGGTCTGCGACAAAGTCCGAAATGCTGAAATCGATTTCATGCCCGACAGCAGAAACCACAGGCAGCCCCGATTTTACGATAGATCGAGCGAGCGCCTCGTCGTTGAAGGCCCACAAATCCTCTGCAGAACCGCCGCCTCGACCCACAATGAGCACGTCGAGTGGCAGTATCTGCTCTTCATGTAGCTGATTAGCCTGCTCAAGAGCACGCACTAATGCCCCAGGCGCATCTGCCCCCTGCACGGGCACTGGAAATAGGAAAACTTCGGTCATGGGGCTGCGACGCTCAAGGACCGCAATAATGTCATGAAGTGCCGCGCCGCTCGCTGAGGTGATGACGCCGATACGTCGGGCGCTATCAGGAACCGGCTGCTTGCGCTCAACAGAGAACAGACCTTCCTCAAACAGTTTTGCTTTTAGCTGTTCAAAGGCTTGCTGCAGCGCACCATCACCGACAGGCTGCATGTGCTGAGCAATCAGCTGGAACTCTCCGCGGCTGGTATACAGGCTTACCCTGGCGCGGATCTGAACATGGTCGCCTCGGCTGGGCCTGAAGCGGAGCTTGGCATTGGCCGAACGGAACATGGCGCAGCGCACCTGAGAATCACTATCTTTTAGTGTGAAATACCAGTGGCCAGAGCTGGCAGCTGTGAAGTCGCTGATCTCGCCTTCAATGCTGACTTGGTCAAAATGGCCCTCAAGGAGGTTCTTTACCCTTTGAGTAAGCTCACTAACACTCCAAGCTGACGATTTTACGTTCAAGTCGATCAAAGTTGTTACGCTCGCCGTTATTTACCGAGTTTGGGTGCAGACGCTATACTACCCAGTTTACCAGAGACCGGACCGAAGGCCCGTTCACTATCGAGGATTCTATGCTGCGAATTGCTCAGGAAGCGCTGACTTTTGATGATGTACTCCTGCAACCGGGTTATTCAGAGGTAACTGCGAAGGATGTGTCGCTAGCGACGCACCTGACCCGCAATATTGCCATGAACATACCGCTACTGTCGGCGGCTATGGATACCGTTACCGAGGCACGTCTTGCGATTGCCCTTGCTCAGGATGGGGGTGTCGGAATTATTCATAAAAATATGACGGTGAGCGAACAAGCCGACGAAGTCCTGCGGGTTAAAAAGTATGAGAGCGGGGTGGTTAAAGACCCGATTACCATTCAGGAAAACGCGACTATTAATCAGTTGTATGAATTGACACGGGCCAATGGCATTTCAGGGGTTCCCGTGCTTCGCGGTGACGACTTAGTGGGCATTGTGACGCGCAGGGATGTGCGCTTTGAAACCGATTTATCTAAGCCCATATCGGCCATTATGACGCCCCGGGAACGGTTGGTGACTGTTCGCGAGGGCGCGCCCTCCGATGAAGTTCAGCAACTGCTGCATCAGCACCGCATTGAGAAGATCTTAGTCGTGAACGATGACTTTGACCTTTGCGGCATGATCACTGTGAAAGATTTTGATAAAGCCGAAAGCTTTCCTTTGGCCTGTAAAGATAACTTGGGACGCCTGCGCGTGGGTGCTTCTGTTGGTACCAGCCCTGACACCGATGAACGCATTGACGCGTTGGTAGCGGCGGGTGTCGATGTGCTGGTGGTCGATACGGCACACGGTCACTCAAAGAATGTTATTGAGCGGGTTCGGATGATTAAAGAGCAGTATCGCGGTGTTGATGTGATTGGCGGCAACATTGCTACCGGCGAGGCGGCATTGGCCCTTTACGAAGCCGGCGCCGACGGTGTGAAAGTGGGTATTGGCCCTGGCTCAATTTGTACGACGCGAATTGTTACCGGCACGGGTGT
>QXYP01000327.1:0-1325 GCA_009886815.1 Halieaceae bacterium | reverse complement strand
CAATGTTGCTGAGGCGTTGGGCGACCGAGGGATTCCCATTATTGCCGATGGTGGCATTCGTTTTTCTGGCGATATTGCAAAAGCGATTGTGGCTGGTGCGCACGCGGTCATGATGGGATCTATGTTTGCCGGCACCGAAGAGGCGCCCGGTGAGGTGGAGTTGTATCAGGGCCGAACGTACAAGGCTTATCGTGGTATGGGCTCTATTGGCGCGATGGCGCAAAAACAAGGATCGTCTGATCGATACTTTCAAGACTCCAGCGTGGGTGCCGAAAAACTGGTTCCTGAGGGTATTGAGGGCCGTGTGCCTTATAAAGGGCCGGTATCTTCAATCATTCAACAGCTAATGGGCGGCGTTCGCTCTGCTATGGGCTACGCGGGGTGCGCCACTATTCCTGACATGCGTACTCAACCCACCTTTGTCCGCGTTACGACCGCGGGCATGTCTGAGTCGCACGTGCACGATGTGTCGATTACCAAAGAAGCGCCCAATTACCCTGTTCGTTAAACGGTTCTGACATCGAGGCTTTTGTGACCGCAGATATTCATCAGCACCGCATACTGATTTTAGATTTTGGTTCTCAATACACTCAGCTCATCGCACGACGCGTGCGGGAAGCGGGGGTGTACAGTGAGATTTACGCCTGGGATATAACCGAGGCCGATATCCGCGCCTTTAATCCCAGCGGTATTGTGCTGTCGGGTGGACCCGAGTCGGTGACCGAGCCCAATTCCCCAAGAGCCCCCGAGGTGGTGTTCGAGCTGGATGTGCCGGTATTGGGCATCTGCTACGGCATGCAAACCATGGCCGTACAAATGGGCGGCGAGGTTCAGGGGTCCGAAACCTCAGAATTTGGTTACGCACAGATACGTCGCAGCGCAGAGGGTGGGCTTCTTCAGGACATTAGCGATCATCAAGATGACAGTGGTCAAGCACTGCTCGATGTCTGGATGAGCCACGGCGACAAGGTTGTTTCTTTACCGCCCAATTTCCAGTGTATTGCTGAAACCGACAGTTGCCCCATTGCGGGTATGGCTCATAACTCTAAGCCATGGTTCGGTATTCAGTTTCACCCTGAGGTGACCCACACGGCGCAAGGCGAACGAATTTTTGAACGCTTTGTACTGGAAATTTGTGGCTGTGAGGCGCTTTGGACTCCGGCAAATATTGTTGAAGATGCGATCCAGCGCGTACGCACACAGGTGGGCAGCGATCGGGTGTTGTTGGGCCTGTCGGGTGGTGTCGATTCTTCTGTTGTGGCGGCACTGCTACATCGTGCTATCGGCGATCAGCTTACCTGCGTGTTTGTTGATAACGGGTTGTT
>QXYP01000326.1 GCA_009886815.1 Halieaceae bacterium | reverse complement strand
GAGTAGCCGTTTTAACCTGCGGGTCTCCGCCGATCAAACAGCCTGCGGCTCAAGCTTTGATCTCTGCAAAGTGCTGAGCGTGTCTAGCTTTGATCGCTTCGGCAATCCAGCAGTTGATGGTACGACCGTTAACTTCGCCACAAATTGCGGCTCTGTAACTCGATTAGCCAGCGGCGATAAGCAGAGCTCATGCTCCCTCGGTGAAGGTGGCTTGGGACGATGTTCTGTACAGTGGCGGGCTAGCAATTTGAATCCGGCGAATACCAAACAATGCGCGGATGGATCGTCGATTAAAGTCATGAGCTATGCTTTGGGCGAAGAAGACTTCATCGACGGCAACGGTAACGCCTATTTTGATGCGGTGGATTGTCATCTTGCTGCCGATCCCGGGGAATGTGGAGCTCCCCGTAAGCGGGAAATTAGCTTAGAAGCTAACGGAGAACCCTATCTTGATGCCAATGGGAGTGGAGCCCATGAAGCAGGTGAGTTTTTCGTGGACTGGAACAACAATGGCGCGCGAGATGCTGTGACTACTTCGTCTGACGATGCAACAGCCAGATCCGGCCCCTACCCAAGCACTCGCTCGGCTACGGATTCTCTGACCGCAGATAACGACCTTTTACCGCAGGGTGGGGCTTTCTATAACGGTACCGCTTGCGCGGAAAGGCTCCAAGATAATGGCAGCCCTCGAGAGGCGCCTCTCTACATCACAGATCCTAATAACGGTGCACCTATTATGGCGGCTGTAGAGGACTGCTCATCAGAGCTCATCTTCGTATGGGATAGTGTAAATCCCTTCCCCTGAGTCAACACCCTGGCCGGCAACAAGACTAACGCTTGTTGTTCGGCCTAAAAGTTAGCGGTGACTACCCCGTAATTCCGCGGAACATAGTCGTATCCCAAGTCTATTGCGCTAAAACTAGGCCTAAAAATTTAATCCATGGCGGGCTCATAACGGGAAATACGGGATCCCTCATTACAGAGACGAACAGTGACCTCCGCGGTCGTCTTGGGGACATTGGCGTAACGGAAGGTCAATGCGTCTTCCAAAAAAATGGAAAACCGCCTTCTGGAATACCTTCGGTTATTGCGACTTCCGTTACCTCGGCAAAATATCGTAACCAACGCTCATGCGCTCTCTAGTCTGAGCTAGTGGTTCAGTTCCGTGCCAGAGGTACGAAGGGAATACCACTAATGCACCTTCCCTCGGTCGAATCCAATACTCCGCCGATAACGCCTCACGCGCTTTGAAGCCCGGCTCGCCAAATTTTATCCAGCCTTCAGCTGCGCTGTAATTAATGGAGTCGGGAACCCGCAGATAAAACGCACTCGACAACCAACCTTGAGAGTGAAAATGGTTTTTATGAAAACCTTTATTTCGAAGCCTAATAGACCAGGAATCAGAAAAACGTAAGGCGCCGGTATTTCGACGTAGCAGTGGGTGCTCATCATTTTTTGGAAACGCTTCTAGCACAGAGTTTAGCTGTATTTCTAAGGCTTGCTTGAGAAGGTCAATGCTGTCATGACGCCGGCTAAACAGGTCATCAAGGGTTTGAGTACCGTTCACAGCCGACTGCTCTACAGGGTGGCGTTGGGTGGTGTGCAAAACATCAAGTGCGCCTTGAAGATGCGCTAAAAAGGCGCCTAGATTCTCAAAGTTATCGGGGGCGGTCACGGTTCGAACCTGCACCAACCGATCGTAATCGACTAATCGATCGTAGCGCTCAGGGTTGTCGGTGTAGCGCAAGGCCGTCGCAAATAATGCCCATAACCCCTGATCTTCAGGGTAGGACTGCAATAAGCTTTCCAAGAGCTGCAATGCCTCGCCATAGCTTTCGCCCGCGGCCATGAGTGCCGTTGCCAACTCTCGCTGCACATCGGGGACTTCAGGTGCCAGTGTCTTCGCAGATCGCGCCGTCATCAACGCCTCTGAAAACAAACCTTGCTCACGATAGACGTGACTCAATTCGGTTTCGAGTGACACCCGATCGCCTCCTGCTGACCGGGCTGCTTCAAGCACCGACTGGGCCTCGGTACCATGGCCGTTGAGCAGTAACTTCCGGGCAAGTGCTGTTGCAAGGCGCTCGTTATCAGGCTGCTGCTCAAGCGCACTGCGATAGGACTCTAGGTATTGCGGGTGTGCAATGACCCCAAGATAACCGTTGAACCAGTTGTGCAAATCTATATCGAAAGGACTGAGCTCAAGGGCGCGACCATAAGCGGCGACGGCTTCATCTTCCCTATCGGCTTGTGCCAAAGCACTGGCCAAATTTGTATAAACCTCAGGAGACCCTGGCGCGTGTTGGGCGCCGGTCTGTAAGTAAATGACTGCGTCGTCTATGTAACCCAGTGTTTTCAGCGATATGCCCATACCATTAAGGGCCACTGTGTTATTGGGAGCCGCATCGAGCACCGATTGAAATAACCCTAAGGCCTGCTCTTGCTCCCCCAGTTGCTGCAAAGATTGCGCAAGACCCAGTGTGGCATTGCGATGCTCTGGATGCGCCTGCAGGATGGCCTGAAACGCTAGGCGGGCCTCCGTATAGCGATTCAGATCGAGCATAGCTCGCGCTCGGTTAATCTGTGCAGGTAGGTGATCAGGGGCTAATGCCAGCGCCTGATCGTAATGCTCCATTGCAGCCTCAGCCTGATTAAGGCTGCGATAAAGATTGGCTAAATTGGTTATCACGTGGGGTTGGGGGTCAATCGCTATGCTGGCAAGAAAAGCCGCTTCTGCCTCGGCACTAGCGCCTAAGCCTTTATGCGCCAAAGCCAGCAGCTGCCAGAAATCTGCAACTTGGCTACCCGCGTCTCGGCAGGGGTCAAGGACGGCTAAAGCCTGCTCAGGTTTACCCTCCTGCAGCTTCTGCGCTGCCTGTTGCAGCGTTTCTTGAACCGTCAACGCTGCCACCTAAGGTCGATAATCAAGGGTTGATCCATTGTTCATGCCAGTGCTTATCGATTAACTGACTGTGTCTGCGCGTTTGCACTTTGCTCAACACTAAATGATCAATCGCGACAGGGCTTAACTTTAATAGGGCAAAGGTCTCTGGCACAGCTTCCGTGGTCACAAGCGTCGTGCCTGCACCCAACGCAAGCCCAGGACTACGCCAAAAGAACTGCGCTCTCGCCGCATCAGACAACTGCCGCCATACCTGCTCACGTAGTGCTGCATCCTCTGTTGAACCGGTAGAGCCAGATATACAGCTCGTCACTGCACGAATCCTAAATTGCTCCCGTGTCTCAGTAAAATACCAGGCAATTTCCGCCGCTCCGTTTTGGGCAAACTCCGCAACTTTATCGCTGCGGCTATCGGTAATGACCAATAGCGTTTGGTCGTCTGTCGCGAACCCCCGGAACACCACCGTCCGGTTTCTGGGATAGCCCTCGGCGGTCACACTTGCCAATTGAAAATAGCGATGATGCGCATGCCGTCGATTCTTTCGCAAAGCGGTTTTTAAATGCGCAAGCGCCTCACAAGGGGGCGCAGAGGGAGCAGTGTCTGTCATAACGGGGAGAACCCTTTACCCGAATATGTGGGGGCATCATGGAAAATCATTGTTTTCATCTTGGGCGACGTCATGCCGCTGACGTGCTAGCTTAACGCCTTCGAAGACTGGACGCTTGAATGTTAGCAATTAATACAGAAAATCACCTCGGCATCTTTGCCGTGATTATGGTGCTCGCTGGCGCCTCATTTCTGTTGGAAAAGACCCGTTTAGGCGGTCAGCTAACGGGCACCGTTATGGTGATTTTGGCGGCCATTGCGGCTGCAAATCTGGGAATCATTCCCCACAGCGCACCGGCCTATGACTTCATATTCACTTTTTTAGTGCCCCTACTCATTCCTCTGTTCCTCTTTCAAGCCGACCTGCGTCGTCTTTGGCGAGAGGCCTCCAGGACAACCCTTGCCTTTCTAGTGGCCACCATCGGTACAGTTGCCGGCATTATTGTGGCGGCAACATTGTTAGATCTCAGTAGTTTAGGCACAGGGGCACCACTTCAACCGTCTGATCGCGAAGCGGCCATTGTGGGGTTATTTGCTTCAACCTATATTGGTGGCTCAGTCAACTATGCTGCGCTGGGAGAAATGACGGGGTTAAATCAGGACCGATCGTTTTTTTCAGCGGCAACCGCTGCAGACAACCTGTTTAGTGCGGTTTATCTCAGCCTCATTGCCCTGCTACCGGGGGTCACTTGGCTCACACGATTTTTCCCAGCCCATCCAAAATCAGCTGCTCAGACCGCCGTCCCATCTGAGGAAGCCACGGCAAAAGTCACCGCCCAGTCACTGTGCCTCGCTATCGCCTGCGCAGCCGGTCTCGTGGCTATTAGTGATGCGCTAGTCACCTATTTCGACGCCATGAGTTATCGCTACGTCGTTCTTACTGCGCTGACTCTGGCAGTGGCAACAGCGATCCCGGCAATACGAAGCTGGTTGGCCGGTGCCTTTGAACTCGGTGTTGCCCTGTCTTTTGCTTTTTTTGCTGCCATCGCTGCTGGCGCTAATCTTACGGCGATGGTAAGCGTCGCACCCACACTCATCGTTGTGGTTCTAATACTGCTATCCGTGCATCTGGCTATCCTGCTGTTTATCGGAGCCGTCACGCGATTGACATTACCTGAACTTCTGACAGCCTCTAATGCGGCCATTTTAGGTGCTACAACAGCCCCGGCTATGGCTGCAGCGAAGGGCTGGCGCGATCAAGTGACCCCCGGCGTGCTGGTAGGTGTCCTAGGCTACGCTCTGGGTACATTTATTGGCTCTGCACTTTTCAATTATTGGTAACGAAGGAGTCGAACATCGAAACGACAGTCCCCTCAATGCGTCAGCGTTACTTTCAGCTGTTTATTCTGATCATTGCCTCGGGTTCTATTTATCCTGTGGTGTACATGCGACAAAACTTCGAAGGCTCGATGCTAGAGACCTACGGCATTACTTTGGAGCAACTTGGTGAGTGCCATTCGCTTCTAGGCCTGATGTTCTTTTTGACCTACCTACCCAGCGGCTGGCTGTCAGATCGCTTCAGCCCTAAATGGCTGCTAGGAATTTCTATGGCAGGTACCGGGGTGTTCGCGCTATGGCTCAGTACCGTGCCCAGTTTTGCTGAAATCAAACTGATCTTTATTGGCTGGGGTATTACCAGTGGATTAACCCTGTGGGGCGCATTGATCAAAAGCACCTCGTTGCTGGCACCCCACGATCAACAGGGGCGCTTTTTTGGCATTCTTGAAAGCGGTAGAGGCATTGTCGAAGCCTTGTTGGCAACAATAGGCCTCGCTATTTTCGCTTATTTGCTCGAATCTTTGAGCACAGCAAAAGATGTGGCGTTGATTGCAGTGGTGCAATTCTACGGTGGGGCCGCTATTTTACTGGCGCCAGTTGTCGTTTGGGCACTGCACAGTCCGTCTGAGGAAATGTCTGAGCTGCCGAAAAAATCCTCGGATTCAAGCATGCTTGGGGATTTTGCGATTCTTCTAAAGAATCCCCGCATTTGGTTAGCTGGCATCACAATTCTCATTGGCTATCAAATGTTCTGGGTTACCTACTCCCTCGCAGGGCTACTGGAGTCAGTATTTGAACTCAGTGCTGTGACCGTGGGGTCTATTACTCTGGCGCGGCTCTGGATGCGCCCCATTGGCGGTGTGCTAGCCGGCTTTATTGGCGACTATTTTCACGTTGTCAGATTTCTCGCCATACTCATGCTTTTTAGCGGTGCAGCTTTGGTTTCATTGCCCTTGCTCCCGCCCACCACAGCCGTCGCGGTATTGTTTCCCATGGTGATGCTAATCGGCGTACTTTCCTACGGTGTTCGCGGCATCTTCTGGGCCACCTTGGACAGTTGTGATGTGTCTAGCAGTACCCGTGGCCTCGCTGTGGGCCTGATTAGCCTCCTCGCCTACACCCCGGATATCTATGTGCCTGTCGTCCAATCGTGGTGTTTGGAGCATTGGCCGGGGCAAACAGGGTATCAAGTGTATTACGCGATTTTTGGCGCCACGAGCGTGGTGGGCTTTATCACTGCACGTCGGCTGTCGGCGCTAGCACACAAATCGGCGCAATAATGCCTATTGGGTGTCTAAAATAGCTAAGCCGTAGCGGCGGCTTACCGCGCGCAATTGCCATCAACGCTTGCACAATGGCCGGGCTAGATTCGTCGAACCCACAGGCCCGTATGAGTAACCGGGTTACGCGATTTGCGACCCATTTGCCCCAAGCATTTGCGCTTAAAAAACAATTGGCGCGATAATAGGGGCACGCCTAATGAAACAACCATAACGAACACCTCGAAGCGACTATGATTGATCCGCAATTTGAACCTTACCTGCGAGAAAAGCCCGGATTAACCTACGCGTCCAGCGATCAACCCTGGGTCGCCCGGCAGGTCACGCGATCGGTCGAGCGTGCCTTGGGAAGAAGGCGCCTAGAAAAACACTATTTTGCACTTAAGGCCGGTGGACTTAGCTCTCAAGATTTTTTCCAGTTAGCGTTGATTCGCAGTGGCGTCCAACTGAACGCCGATTTTTCCCCACTTGAGCAGATCGATAAAGGCCGTCCCCTACTCTTCTTGGCCAACCACCCCTTTGGCGTGCTTGACGGCTTGGTCATGTGCAACATTGCACTCAAAGTGGCGAGCGACTTCCGCGTGGTCATTAACTCATTACTTTGTCAGGATCGGGATCTGGCCCAACACTTTTTACCCATTGATTTCAGCGGCACCCGGGCTGCTGAGCGACGAAACGTGAGAACAAAACAACTCGCCGGCGAGTCACTGAAAACGGGGGTACCGCTGATCCTATTTCCCTCGGGCACCGTCTCGACAGCTAACCGATTGGGGTTTGGTGCGGTTAAAGAAAGTGCCTGGACAACCTTTGCCGCGAAATTGATTCGTCAGCACACGCCAACGGTAGTCCCAGTCTTCTTCCACGGTCGCAACAGCCGCTCGTTTCATGTCGCATCCCACATTGCAGAACCACTGCGCATGGCCATGCTGATGCGAGAGGCTCTGCGGCGTTTTAACAGCACGGTTAGCCTCAATATTGGCACGCCGGTGGTGCCAGACGACTACCAGCATTTAACCAGTCGCCAACAATTAACCACGTTCTTCTACAACCGGGTGCAGGCAGTGGGACAGTCTGCGCAGCACAGCGCAAACAAATAAGCCTGGCTAGAGCAGAGCATCTCCGCCATTGGGGCTAATGCATTGCCCGCGGAAGTGGCGTGCAGCATCACTGGCCAAGAAAAGGTAGGCACCCACGATATCCGCAACATCAGCAATTTTTCCCGCGGGAATGTTGGCCTTTATGACATCCAAAACTTCATTGGGCACATCCTCAAGAATGGGCGTCATCGTCGCCCCGGGGGCCACTGCGTTGACCGGCACGTTTCGGCTACCCACCTCCAAAGCTAGACTGCGGGTAAAGGACAGGATCGCTCCCTTAGCCGCCGTATAATGTGAAAACGCCGGAGCGCCAATATAGGCCAGCTGAGATGCGGTGTTAATGATGCAGCCTCGCTCTTGGGCGTACATCATTTGTATTGCGGCTTTGCTGCAGAGAAACGTCCCCACCACGTGTACGTTCATTACCCGCTGAAAATCGCTTAAGGCCAGGGTTTCTACAGGACTAGAATGGGCGATACCAGCGTTATTCACCAAAATAT
>QXYP01000325.1:1614-3640 GCA_009886815.1 Halieaceae bacterium | reverse complement strand
CCGCCAACCAGTGCTCAAGCGCAGCTCGATTGGTCGGGCTCACAATGGCTAATACCGAAAGCAGTAACGACTGGACATCCTCTAGCACAAGGTTTGCACTGTACAGGTTAGCGTCTATCGAGCGACGTTTAGTAGCGGGCTCTACGACGATCAGCAGTTGACTCTGGGCGCTGGCCAACTGCCTGTTACAGGCCTCCAATAAACTCTGTATACCCGCTTTTAACAGGCTTGGCAGCTGGCCCTGAGAGGTCGCTACCACAGCGCCAACTGGCCCATCGTCCAGCGCTGGCGATCGGCCGTAATGGGTGGCAACAGGTGCGCCATCTACATGCCATTTATAGGCTAGGTAATGGGGGCTGATTCCAGGGTTGTGCCATTCCCTGACTGACCACTGGGGGTCATGGGGCGCGACAGACTGGGATTCAAAATACATTTTCATAACCAGTTTGCGACTATTATTTGCCGCCAGCCATGGTTCATAAACCGCCAATTGTGGTGCATCTTGCAGCCCAAAATGAATCAGCTCCGCACTTTCAAAAGCAGCGGCTAGAGGCGGATGATACTGCTGATCCAAACCACATTGGGCCAACAGGGTGGCCACTTTATCCCAGCCCCCAGCCGCCAGCAGATCATCGCGGTGAAAGCTGATCAGTGCACGACCACCGATCAGTCCCTGAGCTGCAACCTTAACCGAGCGCTCAATACCATAGGGGACATTGAGCGCTGCGGCAAAGTGTCCAAGACGTTCAACATAGGTATTTTCGCTTAAGGGGCTCGACAAGCGACCCCCGGAACAATCTGACGCTGACGATTATCAAACTGTGCGCTGGCCACAAAACTGGCACTGGCAGCTTCCAGCATAGGAGCGCGCTCGACTACTGTGGCCTGGACGGCTGCCCCCTGACCGAAGACTGCCATGGTGATTTGAGCGCCGGGCGCCAAGGCGACAAAACTCTGCTGCTTGGCGGTCATACTCAGCTTCAACTGATCAACATTGATAAGCCTTATTACGGGTCTTTCACCACTCCATTCACCGGCGTTGATCAGTACCTCTGCCACTACTCCATCAAATGGCGCGCGCAGGGTCAGCAGATCAACCTCGGCTGCAATCTTTTGACGCTCAAGGGTGGCGACAGAGGCCTCACTCTGCAAACGGTCAATTTCACTGTCGGCAAGTAACCTCTCGTCAATCAAACTTTGATTGCGTTTTACTGCACGTTGGGCAAAGCGCTCTCTTGCCGCCGCCAACTCAAACGAGGACTGTGCCAAATCTTGCTTTAAGGTTAACAACACCTCATTTTGGGCTACCCGTTGGCCTGCAACCACATTGACCTTATCGACAATTCCCCCGAGACCAGTTGCCAATTCGGCATCTCGACTCGGCCGCACAATGCAGCTGGCGATAGCTAAGGGCGCCGCACTAACCTTATTGGCATCGCTAATAATACTGTCTTGGCCTGTTTGGGCGCATACAGTCCCGATCGGAAAACAGGCACAGAATAAGCTTGTGATGATTAAACGCATGGTGCTGCGTCTATTGTAGGGGGCGGTGGCCAATGACTGCATAGAAACTTTTCAACCTCTTCTGTTCCTTTTTAATAGTATCGCGTTGTTTGCGACGGAAACGAGCGCTCTGCCGTTGGCGCCAATACATAACCAACCTAGCGGCACTGGTCTGCCAAGATTTTGGCAAGCCAACAATAAACCATATTATCATACCCCCTTGGTCGATTTTTTGCTGCCACTGATGCAGATCGCCATGAGTAGCATCGGATTGGTTGGAGACGACCTTAGCACTCTGTTTAGCTGCCTCTGAACCAAGAAGAGAATCCTCAAGAGAGAGCAACAACCCTACGACGCCCGGATCGCCTTGACGGCCTGCACGGCCAAAAAACTGTTGATCATTGCGCACTAGGTCATGACGGTCGAGAAGAATCACCTCAAGTCCCCCCGCAGCTCGTACCTCGGCGCTTATTTTTATATCTGTGCCCCGACCCGCCATAGCCGTTGCGACTGTGATACCACC
>QXYP01000325.1:0-1604 GCA_009886815.1 Halieaceae bacterium | reverse complement strand
CAACTGCTCAGACCGATCGTGAGCCACTCGTGTTACGCGTTTTGTTAAGGCCAGCGGCCGATGGGTAGGCAGTACCCTGCTGCCGACGCGGTAATTTTTTCGCAGTTCCCGACGCACGCCCTGCAATGTGCCTGACATACCAGATAAATAGCGAAAGCTGGCAAAGAACTCAGGGTAGATAAGCATCGCCTGGGTTCTTGAGCCAGCAGTGGGTTCAACCCCTTCTTTAAGCTCTACAATCTGATGTAAACCCTGTTCCCACCGCCGGTCGGGTGAGGGCCTACCTGTATGTGGGTCGACAATTTGAATACCGCCGTCGACCACTACATAGTCACGGTTGTAGACAAAACTCCAAAATGCTGTGACGCCGAGCTCTAGCGTATTAGTTAGCACTGCTCGACTAAATTCCTCACCATAATGGCCGATAAGCTTTTGCTCTAGTTGCAGGCGAACCTCGTTGGCAAGCCGTTGGTGACGACCCTCACCCACCAACTGATCGGGGGTCACTTCACTGAGTAGTACCACTATCTCTTCATAGAGGGCCAACTGCTCGCTGGCCAGCGGTATCGGTTCAGAGAGAACAAAGGGTACTGTCGCCTCGTCAATAAGTAGAGCATCTGCTTCATCAACAATCGCCATTTCACCCAGAGCTCTATCTAGTTCGGTGATTGCAGGAGCCTTGGTCCAACGTGGCAAGCCCGCATAGTCAGCCTGTTGGCGGACCTGCTGACGAATACGATCAAAAATTGCCACGCGGGGTGCCATATAGAGCACATTGGCGCCATAAAGTGGTAGTCGATCCGCCTCTTTTTGGCTCTCTAAAAGCACTTCAGTTCGCAAGTTTAACTCTGCAAAACAACCCGCAAAGTCGTTGCGATCACGCTCGGCCAAATAGTCATTGACGGTATAGATGCTCACACGACGACCAGCCTGACAACAACAGCAGAACAGACTGAATCTGAACCTGGTGGGCGCGCAGCCCTAACTGCTGAAAAAACAACTCTCGCAGTTCTACCAATAGCTCTACCACAAGTGGCATTGGCGGAGCATAGGGCGCTCGGCGCAGTTCAGCGATGAGCACCGAACGTGATCTGCAATCTGCTTGCTGATCGTGGCGAACGACTACCTCGTTCGCTAGTTTTGCGGCCTGCCGAGCCGTCATAGGCTGTAACCAACCGCGCTGTTTTTTATAGAAAAAATTTATTGCCTGCTGATAGATCATCGCCTTAGGCCTTTAGGAAACTCAAGAATTGGGTTTCGATAAAACGCCAAATATGATTAGCGAGAGGCTCTTGGGGATGGCTGACCCGAACATAGAGTCGTTCTTTAAAAGCCCGTACGGCAAAATCTGGGACGCTTAAAACAACTGCTACCACGGGCCTCAAAGTCGCAATACGCTCGCCATCACGGCCATCCCGCGCAAACTGGCCGCCGCCATCAAGAGTAAAAGCAATATCTGAAAGCTCATTCACTGCCGATGGCAAGACCTGCAGGCTGATATCTTGATTATAGGTATGCCGTCCATCACCGCTGCGCAATTCAACAGTCTCGGTCGACTGGCGTAATCGATCCGCTACACTTTCCGTGACATAGCCTCGAATCTG
>QXYP01000324.1:2459-7122 GCA_009886815.1 Halieaceae bacterium | reverse complement strand
ACCGCCACCGCCTTGCATCTGGCGCATAAAAAACATGAATACGGCAATAATGATGAGAATGGGGAAACTGGCGACCAGTAACTGTGTCCATACGCTTTGCTGTTCGGGCTTACGCCCCTCAACTTCCACACTATGGGTTAATAGATCATCCATCAGCTTGGGGTCTTCGACCATGGGACGAATCGTTTCAAAGCTCGAACCGTCATAACGCTCGGCACTGATCGTGAGGCCGTCAACGACTACCTTTCGAACCCGATCGTTATTGATTTCCTCAATAAAACTGGAATACCCGACCTGCTCGGTAGAACCCTGCATACTGAAATTGTTGAATACAGAGAGCAGGACCGCGGCTATTACCAGCCACAACAGCAAATTTTTCGCCATGTTGTTCAAAACTTTTTCCTCACTCTAAATCTTGGGACACGCTTCAAGGTGTCAGTATAAGCATACTACGTTGGGCCGCCACGACTAGATTTCAAGCCCCCGTCAAGGCCGACAGGCACCAACCTACGCCACACAGGCACTGACATCACGACAAAACGGCCCGTCTACTGGCCTTTAAATCCCGAGGCCACCAGGTAAACCTCCCGAGATCTCGGGCGAGAGGCCTCGGGCTTGCGGGTTAAAACACGATTAAAATGCTGCCTAGCGGTACCCATCACCGCCTCAAACCCCTCACCCTGGAAGACTTTACTCACCAAGGTGCCCCCATCTTTCAGGGTTTGAATTGCTAAATCCAAAGCCAACTCAACCAGATACATCGACCGAGGTTGATCGACAGCACTAACACCACTCATATTGGGCGCCATATCTGACAACACAACGTCGACCCGGCCCTCGCCCAGCAACGCGAGCAGCGCTTCAAATACCGCCTCATCGGTGAAATCACCAAGAATAAACTCCACATCTGCCAGACTATCCATAGGCAGAATATCGCTGGCAATAACCCGGCCGCCAGTACCAACCATCTCGACCGCTACTTGCGACCAACCCCCAGGGGCCGCACCCAGATCCAACACCGTCATACCCGGCTTAATAACACGGTCACGATCATTGATCTCTTTCAGCTTGTAGCAGGCTCGAGAGCGATAGCCCTCCTTTACGGCACGCTGAACATAGAGGTCTTCGCGATGCTCTTTCAGCCATGCGCGACTCGAGGAACGTTTCTTAACCATAGGTGGAGGACTCTTATCACGGTCTGACGTACACTACACGGCCCCAAGTATAGATGACCACGATGGAAAGCGAGCGCAAAACCCCAAAAACCTCCTTAAGCAATACGGTGCTGCGGCAATACCGGGCCATTGCTCACAAACTCAACCCCGTGGTGCGTATCGGTGGTAATGGCCTAAGCCCAAACGTGCTAGCAGAAGTCGATAGGGCGCTAGGCGACCACGAACTTATCAAAATAAAAATCGCAGTGGGTGATCGCCAACTTCGAGACAATCTCATCGACCAATTGTGCCAAACGAGCCGCGCCGAATTGGTACAGCGTATTGGCAACACCGCAACGCTACTGCGTCGCAATCCGCAAGCAGACCCACGCAAATCCAATTTGCAACGAACGCTGTAACCGCCCTACTACGTCCCAACCTGCCACCGGGCCAGCGCTACGCAGCCCCTTACCGCCAAATTCAGACTTAGGCCTGACTGAGCCGGCTGCTAGAGCAATAGTCACCAGGCAGGGGTTTCTAAAACAACAGGCTGACGATTTGGAAAGCGATCAGTGACAACAGATAGGCCCCCACGAGATAGCTTAGAAGCATGCTCAGGGCTAAGCGAGTGGAGCCCTCCCGGGCTAAAATAACAACGGTCGACACGCACTGCAGGGCAACAGCAAAGAAAACCAGCAGCGCAATCCCAGAGCCCAAGGGTAAACCGCTCGCCTGAATGTGATCGACCAGTGGCAACATATTCTCTTCCGATCCCTCGATACCGAAGATGGTACCCAAAGTGCCCACAAACACCTCTCTGGCAAGAAAGCTCGTTAAAATCGCGATCCCATAACGCCAATCCAACCCCAAAGGTGCAAAAACGGGCTCGACAAACTGTCCAAGAGTGCCAAGCCAGGACTCACCGAGATCGGCCCCACCGTTGGGAAAGTAACCTAGCACCCAAACGACCATGGTCACCGCTAGAATAATCTTGCCTGCCTGAGTAACGAACTGCCGACATCGATTCCAGGCATTGCGCAGCAAAGGCTTCGCCGTTGGCAATCTGTAAGGCGGTAGCTCGAGCACAAAAGGTTGCTCAGAGTGCTTATTTTTTGACGCCTTGCTCACGAGCCCCGTCACCAAAAGCGCCACCAGCATGCCAAAAAAGTATATGAAAAATAGAGCCAACCCCTGCCAGCCTACGAGACCAAATAAAATTGTATCGTTGGAGATAAAGGTGGCAATTAGCAATGCGTAAACCGGGAGCCTAGCGGAACATGGCATGAGAGGAATCGCCAAATACGTCATCATTCTCTGACGGGGAGAGTCAACGGAACGCGCTGCATAAATAGCGGGTATGGCACAGGCGACCCCAGACAGCAGCGGTATAAAGCTTTTACCGGTAAGGCCGAACACCCTGAGAGGGCGGTGACAAATAAGCGCAGCTCTAGCGAGGTAGCCCGAGTCCTCCATAATGCCAATGACCAGCGTCAAGACAAAAATTTGAGGAACAAACACGAGGAAAGCGCCGACGCCGCCAAACAAGGCGTCAGCGACAAAATCAGCAATAACCCTATTTGGGATTAAAGGAACAACGGCCTCTCCCAACCCGGAGACCAGGGCCTCGACTGCATCCATAACCGGCGCCGACCACGTAAAGATTGACTGGAAAAATAGAAACATAATAAAAAAGAAGGCCAAACCACCAAGAGCCGTACTCAGAAAGAACCTATCCAGCCTGAGTTGGGAGTTGATGAGCACATCGCCCTTAGGACTGAATTGTGCCGCCAACTGCTGCGCTGTGCCCCGTAAAATTTCGTTGGGGGTTTCACGCCAATTACGGCTTGGGGGCGTTGCAGGTGCGGCGCCCTCTGCCGGGCACTCAACGAGAGGCTCAAACCCCTGACTTTCCTTGGCCGAGACAGAAATCACCGGGACCCCCAAAGCGGCAGCCAGTCCAGCGGGGTCAAACTGCAGTTGATTATCTCGGATAACATCAGACATATTTGCCAGTATCGTGACCGGCTTTTGGTGATGCTGGCACTCTCTAATGACCTGCAAAATGAAATGCAAACACTTCTCTAGCCGGGTGGCGTCAGCGACACAAAGGACATGGCTAACATGGTCATCTGCGAGCGCCTCATTAAGGAAGCTCACAGCGATGGCTTCCTCACCTGAAATCGGCTCTAAGGAGTACGTGCCAGGGAAGTCAACGAGTTCGGTGTCCGGCAGGTTAACCATAGGCCCGCTGGCCACGTCGACGGTAATACCCGGATAGTTGGCGACCCGTTGACTCAGCCCCGTCAGGCGATTGAACAGCGAGCTTTTTCCGGAATTCGGGCTACCAAGAAGCAGTACCCGCCTCACGATGACGCCTCCTGAGGAGGACGCGTCGTGACGAACACCGCTGCCGCGATTTCTTTATCCAAAGAAAATACCGAGTTGCTAATGCCATAAACCCGAGGGGCACCAAAGCCTGGATTCAACAAGCATTGAACACGGGTACCCGGCTGAAAACCAAATTCCATGACTCGCCCTTGGTAGGACACCGACAGCGCGTCACCAAAGCCGGTAACAGTGGCGGCCTCTCCGGGACGCAAGTCCCAAAGTGCTTTATCGGCAAGGGCGTTATTCATAAGGGCAGGCGCTTAATGAGAAAGAGAATCAATACAGGCTATCGAGAAAGTAGCGTACATTCAAACTGTAGATGCAAACTGTAGATGCAAAACAAGGCAACCTTAAATGTGATGCACGCGCTCGATTTCATAGTAGACATCACCGCTAGGAGCCTTGACCACCACCTCGTCGCCCTCACTCTTACCCACCAAAGCTCTCGCAATAGGCGAGCTCACGGAAATCAGGTTGGCCTTAACATCGGATTCGTCCTCGCCAACAATACGGTAAGTCACCGGATTGTCATTTTCTGTATTGATGAGATCGACGGTCGTCCCAAAAATGACTTTACCGGTGTTGGGAATGGCGCTGACATCAATAACTTGAGCGTGAGATAACTTGTGTTCTATATCTTGAATACGGCCCTCAGCAAAGCTCTGCTGCTCGCGAGCCGCATGATACTCCGCGTTTTCCTTTAGATCGCCGTGCTCTCGCGCCTCGGCGATGGCTTGTATGATACGCGGACGATCTTCACGCTTAAGCCGGTCTAGCTCCTCTCTTAGAGACTGCTCTCCGGCAACGGTCATAGGCACTTTATTCATGCTGTGATGCTCTCGTGTAAATCCTGCAACCTTCTTACAGAAATATCGGTTTCCTGCTCAAGCGCCATACAAACTGCTTCTGCTGCCGCTAATGTGGTCGTATAAAAAACTCGGTGCTGCTCAGCGCTGGCACGTATTGGGGCAGAGTCCTGAATGGCGGTTCGCCCCTCTGTGGTATTCACCACCAAGCTTGCCTCGTCGTTTTTTATCAGATCAACAATGTGGGGTCGACCCTCACGGACTTTGTTGATGCGGCGCACTTGCAACCCAGCCGATTCCAGCGCCAGTGCTGTG
>QXYP01000324.1:0-2449 GCA_009886815.1 Halieaceae bacterium | reverse complement strand
GGGCCACGTCAACAGCCGCGGGTTTATCGACATCCCGCACACTAAATAGTGCCAGACCCGACTGGGGCGGCTCATCTCCAGCCCCAAGCTGGGCTCTGGCAAATGCCGCTGCAAACGTATCGCCAGTGCCCATCACCTCGCCTGTCGACTTCATTTCCGGGCCCAAAATGGGATCAATACCGGGAAACTTATTGAACGGCATGACCGCTTCTTTCACCGCAAAATAAGGCGGCACAACTTCTTTTGTGACGCCCTGATCTGCGAGTGACTGCCCGACCATGCAACGGGACGCTATCTTCGCCAGTGAAATACCCACCGCCTTTGAGACGAAGGGCACCGTTCTGGATGCCCGAGGGTTGACCTCAATAACGTAAATTTCTTCATCTTGATAAGCGAGCTGAACATTCATGAGCCCGCATACCCCAAGCTCAATAGCCATCTTGCGAACCACATCTCGCATTTGGTCCTGAACTTCAGCATCGAGGCTGTAAGGGGGCAGTGAGCAAGCAGAATCGCCAGAGTGCACACCCGCCTGCTCAATATGCTGCATGATCGCGCCTATTACGACCGCCTTACCATCACTGACGGCATCGATATCCACCTCGATGGCAGCACTGAGAAAGCTATCCAGAAGAACCGGTGAGTCCTCAGAGACTCGAACCGCATCGCGCATGTAGCGCAACAGATCATCTTCTCGATAAACGATCTCCATGGCTCGACCACCGAGCACATACGATGGGCGCACGACCAGCGGATAACCAATTTTCGCTGCCGCTGCGATAGCTTCGTCCACACTTCGTACCGTGGTGTTTTCTGGTTGGCGCAAACCCAGCTTTTGGATCATGTGCTGAAAGCGCTCTCGATCCTCCGCGCGATCAATTTGATCTGGGGTTGTACCAATAATCGGCACACCTGCGCTTTCCAAAGCTCGCGCCAGCTTTAGGGGCGTCTGCCCACCAAACTGAACAATCACGCCCACAGGCTTTTCTAAATCGACAATCTCAAGAACATCTTCAAGGGTTACGGGTTCGAAAAAGAGCCGATCCGAGGTATCGTAATCTGTCGATACTGTTTCAGGATTGCAATTAACCATAATGGTTTCATAGCCGTCCTCGCGCATGGCAAGCGCTGCGTGGACGCAGCAATAATCGAATTCAATGCCCTGGCCAATCCGATTGGGGCCGCCACCAAGCACTACGATTTTACGACGATCACTGGGGGCCGCCTCACACTCCTCCTCGTAGGTGGAATACATATAAGCCGTTGACGTCGCGAACTCTGCCGCACAGGTATCGACGCGCTTGTACACCGGGCGTAAGCCAAGGCTATGGCGGTATTCACGCACCTCCGCTTCCGACGCTGCCAACAAAACCGCTAACCGGGCATCTGAGAACCCTTTGCGCTTCAGCACTCTCAGTTCGGCATAGGTCACACTGCTAAGCGCCCTACCCTCTAACTGGGACTCCGCTACCACCAGGTCTTCAATTTGCACCAAGAACCAGGGATCAATACCTGAATAACCGGAAACCTCTTCAAGAGAAAAGCCGGAACGAAATGCGTCGGCTACAAACCAAATTCTCTCTGCGCAGGGGTTAGTCAAAGCATCGATAAGCTCAGCACGGGTATCGGCGTCGGTCACTGTAATTTGTGACTCGAAGCCCGATGATCCCACTTCCAAACCGCGAAGCGCTTTTTGAACCGACTCCTGAAAAGTTCGGCCTATCGCCATAACCTCACCCACAGACTTCATCTGAGTGGTTAGACGCGCATCGGCGGTGGCAAATTTTTCAAAGGCAAAACGTGGAATCTTAGTGACGACATAATCAATTGAAGGCTCAAAGGATGCCGGCGTAGCGCCCCCGGTAATCTCGTTTTCGAGCTCATCAAGCGTGTAACCCACTGCAAGCTTTGCCGCCACCTTCGCAATCGGGAACCCGGTTGCTTTGGAGGCCAGAGCCGATGACCGCGATACCCGAGGGTTCATCTCTATAACCACCATACGACCGGTATCAGGGCACAGACCGAACTGAACATTTGAGCCCCCGGTTTCCACGCCGATCTCGCGCAACACTGCGAGAGAGGCATCGCGCATCACCTGATACTCTTTATCCGTCAGGGTCTGGGCGGGAGCAACCGTAATGGAGTCGCCAGTATGAACACCCATGGCATCGAAGTTTTCGATAGAGCAAATGATAATGCAGTTGTCTTTACGGTCCCGCACCACCTCCATCTCGTACTCTTTCCAACCGATCAGCGACTCATCAATCAGCAGCTCGTTCGTCGGTGATAAGTCGAAACCGCGCTGGCAAATGGCCTCAAACTCATCACGATTGTAGGCAATACCCCCACCGGACCCACCCATCGTAAAGGACGGTCTAATAATGCAGGGAAAGCCGAGGTCACCCAAAACTTTAAAGGCCTCATCCATGGAATGCACCGTTGAGGCCCG
>QXYP01000323.1 GCA_009886815.1 Halieaceae bacterium | reverse complement strand
ACGGGATCAAAGTGATTGATTCAGTGGGAGACTACCCGATGCGTTTGCCAGTCATTGTCAGTATGGGCGGGGTAAATGCCGCGGGTAGAACCTCCGGGTTTCAGAGTTTTCGCCGCATGGTGATCGATCTGCTGTCCGAGGCAGAGCAACAGGAAACACTGGTTGCTTTGGCAGTGATGATGCAGTTGGTCAAACCTGAAGGGGAGGGGCTGTTCCTCCCAACTGCGGATGACGGGTCGGGTGACCCTCTCACTGCGGCTGAAGTCGCTAAACGCTATCGCGGCCCCGTGCTTAACGGAACTTTGGTGCGACGGGTGGAGGCCTCTGTGTTTGATGTTGACGCTTTGCATTGGCAGTCTCCGGCCTCTCTGCGCAGCGCGCCGGAGGAGAACGGTGAGTCGCTGAAGTTCAGTCTGGCGACTGATCAGCTTCCTACAAAGCTGCCTGAAGGCTGGACGGTAGAGCCGGGTCATGACGGCGAGGTGCAGGTCACGGTGCGCGGCGGCTTAAATGTCAAACTGGACAATTTTCGAGATTTTCCTGTGAAAGCGGCGGGGCAATTACCCACCGGATTTGAGATAGCTGATCTTTACAATTCGCGGTTTCAGCCCCGTGGTCTGCAAATGGCGCTGTTTGGAGCAACCGATGCGTTGCGTGCTCTAGGGATCGAGTGGGACACCGTACTTGAACATATAGCGCCCGATGAAGTGGGGGTTTACTCCAGTAGTGGCTTCGGTCAGATGGGCAAGGAGGCCTACGGAGGTATGCATCAGGCGCGCATGAAAGGAGAGCGCGTAACCACTAAGGCGCTGGTTATGGGCGTTAATTCCATGCCCACCGACTTTATCAATGCCTATGTTCTGGCGAACGTGGGTATCGCGAGCAGTTCGGTCGCAGCGTGCGCCACCTTTTTATCGAATCTGCGCCATGCCGTGTCTGATTTAAAAGCAGGCAAAGTCCGGGTGGCAATGGTGGGTAATAGTGAAGCGCCCATTGGCCCTGAGCTCATGGATGGTTTTGGAACCATGGGGGCACTGGCAACCGATGCCAACATGATGAAACTCTACGGCACCGATGAAGTGGATCATCGTCGTGCGAGTCGCCCGTTTGGCGAAAATTGCGGCTTTACGATTGGGGAGTCATGCCAATATTTTATTTTGATGGATGATGCATTGGCGGTTGAATTGGGAGCGCCCTGCTTAGGCGCAGTGACCGATGTTTTTGTCGATGCCGACGGCACCAAGAAATCGATTAGCGCACCAGGCCCGGGCAACCATATTAGTATGGCAAAGGCGGTTGCGGCGGCCTCATCGGTTGTGGGTAAAGCGGGTGTCCGTGACAAGAGTTTTGTCCTGGCCCACGGCTCGAGCACTCCTCAAAACCGCGTCTCAGAGTCGCAGATTTTTGATCAGGTTGCCGAGGCCTTCGATATTAGCGAATGGCCTGTGGTTGCGGTAAAGGCCTATTTGGGTCACACCATTGCTCCGGCCAGTGCCGATCAACTCGCGGCGGCGTTGGGCAGTTTCAAATACGGCATACTGCCGGGTATTCCCACGATTGACGCCGTTGCCGATGATGTTCACCAGAATCGTTTGAAAATGGGCCCTGATCATCAGACAACCACCCCCGATAACCTAGAAGTCGCCATTCTTAATTCTAAGGGCTTTGGCGGCAATAACGCGTCAGCTGTTGTACTGTCCCCCGGTCGCACCGAAGCCATGCTGAGTAAGCGCTACGGTGACGCGGTCATGGCTGAGTACCTAGAAAAGCGCCAGTCGAGTTTGCAGGCATCGGAAAATTATTTCAGCGCTGCAGATAGGGGGGAGTACGCGCCCATCTACCGCTTTGGGGAGGACATGATCGATGAAGCTAATATTGAGATCAGCGAAACCTGCATATCGATAAAAGGTTTTGCCAACAGCATTTCTCTACCTACAGATAACCCTTATCAGGACATGACGGACTGACTTAAGTTCACTGCAGGTCAACAATGGGGTGCACAAAAGCCCATGAAGCGATCGTATTAATAGCTGGGTCTAATGGCGCATTGGGCCGTACACCCTAAAACTGACTAGCGCTGTCGAGTAGACTTTTAAGAGACCATCAGGCTCGAGGTGCGGTAGGTTCACAGCCCGCGTTTTGAGACTTCACGTCGTTGATATAATCGGAGGCGTGGCGGCGGTAACCTTGGGTGTAGCCCTCGGTACAAGCGTTACCGACGAAAAGCCTTTTGAGGGGTGTTCATGAATGGGGTGCCTTTTGTGAGTGGCCGTAACTTCTCTAATGCTCAACTGGCATTGGGACGAGCGGGTCGATTCCAGCCGCTATTTTCTTCGCTTTTACCATGGCACGCACATCGGCCAAGAGCGCTTGAGCGTCGTAGACAATGCCATCCTTTATCGTCCAGCGAACACCGCCAACACGTTCGACCCGTTGGCTTTCTTCATTTAACTTGGGGACGCCGGTGCCGTAGAGCGATTTAAGATTATGTAGTGGGTTTTCATCCACAATAATTAAGTCTGCTTTTTTCCCAACCTGTACGGTGCCGAGCTCACTGTCCTGTCCCAGAACTTGAGCGCCTATTTTAGTGGCGGCTCGAATGACTTCCAGTGGATGAAAGCCAGCCTCTTGTAAAAGCTCTAACTCTTGGATGTAGCCAAAGCCATAAAGACTATAGATATAGCCAGTATCACTACCCACAACGACTTTGCCGCCGCGATTTTTATACTCGTTCACAAACTGCATCCAAAGCTGATAGTTATGTTTCCACTCGATCTCATCTTGGGTTGTCCAATTAAAAAAGAACGAGCCGTGTTTTTCGCGACTGGCCCGGTAGAAATCCCATAGCGCTGGGACCGTATATTCGTAGTGCCACTCGGCGGTATAGGCGCGCATAAGGTCCCGGCTGGCTAAATAAATGGTGAAGGTTGGGCTCAAGCAAAAATCCCGTTCTAGCAACGTCTCCATGACTTCATTCCAGCGCTCAGTGCCGGGCCCTGCGGCCTGCTTCCAAAGACGACCTGCCTGGGCAAAGCGCTGCTGTTCATTGCTGTAAATATAATCAGAGGGATAGTCTTGTATGACCTTGTCTGTAAACAGTGCCTCGGGCAGCCCATACCAGTGCTCCATGCAGTCCAGACCGTGGCTTGAAGTATCCAGCACGTTGGCATGGGCCACGTTTAACTGCGCATGATGCATGGTGGTGCCCAGGCCTTGCTGCTCTGCTTCATCTAAGGCAGCCCATAAAATATCTTCTGGGGCACCCATAAATTTAATGCCGTCGGCGCCGATGCGCTTTAAGTGTTGCACTCTTTTTCTGGCATCTTCGGCAGAGGTTATGGCCGGTAATTTTTCGTCGCCATCAACAGGCATAGCGAAGTAGGGAAAAGCAGTAATGCGAGGCGCGGTGATGGCGTTTTTTTCGCTCAGTGCCTTTAAGGCTAAAAGGCGACTCTCTCCATCGGAACCAAAAACCTCCCGTGTGCTGGTAACGCCATGGCCCAACCAAAGCTTAAAAATATAATCAGCAGAGACTTTTTGACGTTTATCGGGGGCATGGATGTGGGTATGGGAATCAATAAAGCCTGGCAACAAGTATTTACCATGAGCGTCAATTTCCCGAACGTTTAAGTTGGGCTGG
>QXYP01000322.1:5662-6146 GCA_009886815.1 Halieaceae bacterium | reverse complement strand
GGCGCGTCGGCTCGCCACAGGAGGCGCAACAGTTGCCATCCTCGATGTTAACGAAGCGGGTATGGCGGAAACCGCTGCAGCTACTCAAAACATCAAACCCTATACAGTAGACATTACCGATGCCGATGCGGTTGCTGAGGTCTTTGCCGACATCGAAACGCACCTGGGGCCGGTAGACCGAGTGGCCAACGCCGCGGCAATCATGCCATTTGGTCGCTTGCTCGAGGAAGACCCCAAGCTCACAACACGCGTTATGGCCATAAACTATGGTGGGCTCGTCAACGTGGCTACGGCAGCTTTGCCCAAAATGGTTGAGCGGGGCAGAGGTGATTTTGTCAGTTTTTCCTCAATGACTGGCATCGTACCGGGGCTTCTTATGGGGGCTTATGCCTCGAGTAAAGCGGCCGTTCAGTTTTACACCGAAATTCTGTATCACGAAAACCGGCATAGCGGGCTCCGTTTTTGTTGCGTCTGCCCGCCTGCG
>QXYP01000322.1:3914-5652 GCA_009886815.1 Halieaceae bacterium | reverse complement strand
CGGCCCTGTGGCAGCAGGCCGAGGCCACCGTTGTTCCCAAGCTGCCTTCAAAGGGAGAAACGCTGATGCCGGACGCAGTTATTGATGAGATAGAACGCTGTCTCGACAAGGGAAAGCTCTTTGCCTATCCCGGTAAGCAAACACAATTAGGTGTGATAATGCGCCGATTGTTCCCGCAGCTGATTTGGCGGGTTTCCCACGATGCTGAGGGCTTTTAAGCACTCTTTACCGTCGATGTTTAAACGCTGATTGCCAGCGGGAGTTACCCCTTGTTGCCATCCACTGAGAGCCTGCCGCGTCAAATTCGATTTGAGGGGGCGCATAATTTTAGAGATTTAGGCGGCTACCCTCTCAGTTGCGGAGGTTCCTTCACATCCGGGCGGGTATATCGTTCTGATCACTTGGGGCGTTTGAGCGATACCGACCGGCAAAGGCTCGCGGAGCTTGGAATAAAGACCGTGGTCGACTTGCGAAGGGCCAGTGAGCGAGCGGAAAAACCTGATCTATTACGGGATACTGGCATTAACGAAGTTTGGTTACCGGTGGAGGCTGAAGGTGCGGATGTGATTAATATTCGACGTGAGGTTGAAGCTGGCCGGGTTGATGCACAAGCGGCGAGTGAATTTCTCGTGCAAGCCAATCGATTATTCGTCACGCGCTTTTCTCATGTTTACAGCAAGTTTTTGCATTTGCTCTTGCAGCCTCACAGTTTACCGCTGGTATTTCACTGCTCAGCAGGAAAAGATCGCGCCGGCTATGCTGCAGCACTGACACTGCTGGTTGCGGGTGCCTCGAAACATGATGTCATGACAGACTATCTGGCGACTAATCGTTGCAACAGAGATCATCGCCGCGCTCTCAAGGCGGGGCTGCCCGATGGCGAGGGGGTTGAGGCAACACGTATAGCCCTTGACGTTCTGATGCAGGTTGAGGAGCGCTACCTGGCGGCGGCCTTTACGGAGATACAGACCCGCTACTCGGACACGAGTGACTATATGAGTCGAGCCTTAGATTTTGATGTCAATAAGCAGGAAAGTCTCAAGGCTTTGTTAACTGACCCGAGTAGCAGAAAGACCTGAGCTTGGCTTTACCTGAGGCTGGCTTTGAGCGACTTGCCTCCGCTTTCAGCAGCCACGGTTGAAATGAACTGAATCCCCCTTTGATTACCTGCAAAGGGACGATAGTCGGTTGTCATCCTGTGGCTATACTAGCGCGTCAGATAACCTAGGAGAGACCGTGGAACAGGCCATGCTCGATAGAGCTTATACCCCGCTGCGGGTGGGTCCGGTGACTTTGCCCAATCGTTTTATCAAAGCCGGAGCTAACGAAAACATGTCGTTGCGAGGCATGCCTACTCGTGCCATGTTGAAACATCATGAAAGCATGGCGGCAGGTGGCGTAGGCTTGACGACTATGGCGTACCTGGCGGTTGAGAAAGTGGGGCGTACCTTGGGGGATCAAATTTGGTTGCATGAGGGCGCTGTTCCTGAACTGCGAGCAGTTACCGATGCGGTACACGCCAAAGGGGGCAAGATTGCCGCCCAAATTACCCACGGAGGCTCCTTTGTGACCGGGGTCTTTGTGCCCAGACGGCTGCAGAGTTCTGTGTCGGGATTTAACCCAGCAGGTCTTCTCCGTGGAAACTTTCTGCGTCGTCGTATGAATGAAAGCGACATGGCGCGCATGGTTGAATCGTTTGTCGCTGCAGCTGAACATTGTGTGAGCGCCGGATTTGATG
>QXYP01000322.1:0-3904 GCA_009886815.1 Halieaceae bacterium | reverse complement strand
TGCTTATGGCGGCAGTGCTGAGAATCGCGCGCGGTTTCCGGCTCGAGTTCTCGCGGCGGTAAAGCAGCGCGTGGGTAAAGATATCGCAGTGCTCGCTAAAATTAACGTTGCTGACGGACGGCGTCGCGGTGCGAATGTTGACGATGCCATTATTACGGCGAAGCTTTTAGAGGCGGCCGGCGCAGATATGCTGGTATTGTCAGGGGGTCGCAACGTTGAGTCGGGATGGTTTATGTTTGGAAGTAACATGAACCTTGAGGCGATGCATCGAGTATTGGGTAAATGGTCTCTCAGCGGTATGGCTATCGGTGCAACAGCCAAGTCGGCGCCAACGATTGACTTTAAAGAGTTGTATTTCTGGGAGTATTCGAAAAAGATTCGAGAGCAAGTCTCCCTTCCTCTTGCTTATTTAGGGGGCGTGAAGTCAGCCGAGAACGTGGCTCAGTGTATGGCGGCCGATTTTGAAGCCGTGGCACTCGCACGTGCGCTACTCAGAGAACCTGATCTGGTTAACAAGTGGCAAGTGCGTCCCGAGGAGCCATCATTGTGTGACAACTGCAACAGCTGCGTTGCGTATATTTATCATCCTGGCGGCACCTGGTGCATACACCGCCCAGCAAATGTCCTGAAAGATAATCAGCTGCTAGCTTCCTCGGGGGCGCCTGACCTATGCTGACACTTAAGTTTGTTCGCACGATTAAGGCTAAGCCTGCAACCGTCTGGCAGGTTGTTGTCGATTTTCCAGCCTACAACGATTGGAACCCCTTCGTCACACAATGTTCAGCCGAGCTGCAACCTGGGGCACCCATTGTTATGCAGGTCAATATGGGACCATTTGAACTTGAGCAAACCGAGCAGGTGGCTCAAGTTGAGCATGAAAAGCTGTTTGAATATCGTATGCGACCCGTTGGTCGTTTGCTGTACAGCAAACGGCAGCACCGATTAGAGCCTGTGGGTACTGAAGAGTGCCGCTATACCTCCTATTTTGAACTGCGGGGTTGGTTATCACCCTTAGTCACTCTCTTTATGGGTTTCTTTTTGTGGCGGGGTTTTCGCCGGATGACGAATGCCGTTAAGACCCGCGCTGAGGTACTTACTTATTGATCTTTAACTGGCTTCAATCACTGGGAGCCGTGCTACAACGCTAAAACTTTGCGCCCATTATTGACGCGCAGCCGACATCGGACGTTGAAGCCATTTATAGGCTCAGTGCTCGGTGGTGCTTGCAAAAACGCCTAAGCGAAAGGTGAGTAAGAGATAGATTGGCTAAGACTTTTGGGGGTACGGTAGTGCCCGGTTTCAACGGGGGAGAATGCTATGCAGGGTAATGCACCAGTGGCACTGGTAACCGGAGCGAGTCGGGGCGCAGGAGCAGGGGTGGCTCGGGCACTGGGGCAGCACGGATACACGGTTTACATCACCGGTCGTTCTGAGGTGGTGGGTGCCGCAAAGGCCTGGGACGGCTCGGTATTGCCCGGCACTATTCATGAGACAGCACTAGCGGTCACTGAAGCAGGAGGTCAAGGCGTTGCCCTTTGCTGTGATCATGGAGATGACGCTGCTGTCGCTGAGGTGTTTGCGCAAATCAAGCGCGATACCGGCCGCTTAGATGTCTTGTTTAACAATGCAGCTTTCATGCATCCCGAATTGATCACGCCAAAGCCTTTTTGGGAAAAAGGCATCGAAGCCGCCGAAATTTTAGATGTGGGACTGCGTTCTGCCTACGTGGCAAGCTGGCATGCGGCACGCATGATGGTGCCGGCTGGTACAGGGTGGATTATCTTCGGCTCATCCTTTGGCGCTAATTGTTATATGCACGGTCCCGGTTATGGCGCACAAAAAGCAGGCCTCGATAAGTTTGCCGCCGACATGCAACATGATCTGGAGGGAACCGGCGTCAATAGTTTATCGATCTGGATGGGGCCTTTAAAAACTGAACGGGCGATGAAAGCGGCGGAGGTTCACCCTGAACAATATGAGCAAATTATGCAGGTGGCAGAGTCACCGGAGTACACCGGCCACCTTATCCATGGTTTACGCGGTCACGGCGATCGTTTTGCTTATGCAGGTCAGACGGTTATTGGCGCTGAGCTGGGTGTCGCATTAAAAATTTCTGATGCCGGCATTTATCCACCCTCCCATCGAGACATGTTGGGGGCTCCCCCTGAACGCTCCAAAGCTGTGATTTATTGATGCTTCAAACTGTGCGACGAGGGGACAAGGTGGGTGTTGCTGGTGTCTCGGGAAGGTTGAGTTCTCAAGCTCTTTTAGCAACGATGCTCTTGGTGATCGGCATCTTTATAACGGCCTGTGAACCAATAGCAGATTCTTCCCTTGAGCCGGAACCACGGCTTCCCGTAACGCAATATCCTGAAGTTAAACCGCTGCCGAGCAACCCTTTAAGAAATCTCTATTGGGGTGACCTGCACATTCATACGGCATTATCGAGTGATGCGTTTGCGATGGGGGTGCGAGCACTCCCCGCCGATGTTTATCGATTTTCTCGTGGGTTAACGATTGAGCATGGCGCGGGTTACCCGTTAACGATTCGACGTCCACTGGACTTCGCGGCGGTGACAGATCATGCCGAATATATGGGGCAGGCCCGGCTGGCTAATCTCGATATTCCAACGACCCGCCAACCACTCGCCCAGCTGTTAAAAGAGGGGAGTCGGCTTGATGTTACCCGTGCCTGGGTGGAGACGATGGCGCTAATGCACGGCAACGGCTTTCAGCTGACGCTTAGTGGTGTCGATAAGGGTATTAACGCCGCAGCGTGGCAGCGCAGTATCGATGCCGCGAATACCTATAACGACCCAGGAAAATTCACAGCGTTTATCGGCTGGGAATGGTCAGCCGATGGCGGTGATGTGACGACGCACTTGCACCGCAATGTTATTTATGGAGACAGTGCGGTGCCTAGTCGTCCTTTCAGTGCTATCGACGGGCCCAAGCCCCAGGATCTGTGGCGATTTTTGCGCAGTGAGCGCGCTCAAGGAAGGTCAGTCATTGCCATACCGCACAACGGTAACCTGTCTCAAGGCTTAATGTATCGAAGCGAAGACGCTAATGGTCGCCTGCGAGTTGAATCGGTCCCACCCGACCGATCAGAGCTTGAACCGATCAGTGAAATTCTTCAGGTGAAGGGCGCGTCTGAAACACATCCGTTGTTATCAAGCCTTGACGAATTTGCCGCATTCGAAATTGCCAGTGCCATACCCGGTCAGCAGGGAACTCTGGAAACCGTGAAGGGCTCCTACGCGCGAGACGCCTTGCGGCGTGGGATTTCATTGGCGCATCGGGAGGGGTTCAATCCATTTACCTTCGGCGTGATTGGATCGAGCGATAGTCACAATGCCAGCTCGGTTACCGATGAAGACAACCATACGGGAAAGTTACCGATGATGGATGGCAGTGCTGGTTTAAGAACTGGCGAGGCAGGGCTAGGGCTAAGCTATATGACGCCAGCGCCTAGTTGGGGTTCGGGTGGTCTCGCGGGTGTCTGGGCTGAGGACAATACCCGGGGCGCACTGTTTTCAGCCCTACAGCGGCGGGAGACCTTTGCCACCTCCGGGCCTCGTTTATCCCTTCGAATGTTTGGGGGGTGGCAGCTCGATGCGGGCCTTGTTGCAGCACCTGATGGCGTCGCTAAGGCTGACGCTAACGGCGTGCCCATGGGTTCTGCTTTACCGCTAAGGTCGGGCTCAGCTTTGCCACAGTTTGTGGTTTTTGCCGCACAGGACCCCTTGGGGGCTCACCTCGATCGTATTCAAATTATCAAGGGTTGGGTTGACGACAGCGGCATCACCCATGAGAGAGTGATCGACGTGGCGTGGTCCCAGGGGCGAGCGGTTGATCCACTTACAGGGCGATTGCAGCCGGTTGGCAGTACGGTGAATACGAC
>QXYP01000321.1 GCA_009886815.1 Halieaceae bacterium | reverse complement strand
ATCAAAAACATCAGAAAATCGGGTGTCCGCGTACCCAGCAATTGCTCAAATACGATGTAAAAAACCGCAACATAAAGCAGCGGCTCAATCACCCACCACCAAAAACCAAAGTAGTAGCGTCGGGCCTCGGCTTTCAACGAGAGCCGTGCAATGGTGTCGACGAGGGAAAAATACTGCTTGAGTGTCACTAAGCTCTCGTTTCAAAGATTTTCAAGGGGGCGTTGTTCATCAACACCGCGTAACATGCAATGCTAACAGACACCGCAATTTGGCCGTTAGTGGTTAAGAACATGACAAATAACTCTGGGGGACATGCCCCCCGCAAACGCTTTGGGCAAAATTTCCTACAAGATGAAGGCGTCATCCAGGCCATTGCGCGGGCCATATCTCCAGATACCGAGGATCACGTTGTTGAAATTGGCCCCGGTCAGGGCGCGCTCACGGAGTCACTGGTCACCAGCGGCTGCACGCTCGATGCCATAGAGCTCGACCGCGATCTCACCACGGGGCTATTAGCGGCCTTTAGCATTCACCCCCAATTTACCCTGCATACGGGCGACGCCTTAAAGTTTGACTACGGGGCGTTGCGCAAGGGCGATAGACCCCTGCGAGTGGTGGGAAATCTGCCCTACAATATTTCAACACCCCTCATATTTAAGCTGCTCGAGAATGCATCCATTATTGGCGACATGCACTTTATGTTGCAGCGCGAGGTGGTGACACGGCTAGCCGCAAAACCGGGTAGCAAAGACTGGGGGCGATTGGGGGTCATGACGCAGTTTTACTGCGCCGTTACCCACTTATTCGACGTGCCCCCCGAAGCTTTTTTCCCGCCGCCCAAAGTGCAATCTGCCATTGTCAGGCTGATACCCCACCCAACACCGCCCTACCCCAATTGTGATGTCGTGCGCTTGGGGAGAACGGTACAAATGGCTTTCGCCCAACGCCGGAAAACACTGCGCAATAACTTCAAAGGCATACTCGATGACGAAGCGCTGGCGTCGGTAGACATAGCACCCACGGCCCGGGCAGAAACCTTACACCTCGAGCAGTTTGTGGCCTTGTCTAAACTTCCGGGAATCTGCTGATGGCTCCCAATTCCTCTGACATTACGGTGCTTAAGAACGACTTTGACAGCAGCCGTGGGGCAATCCAATGACAACTTATGTCATTGGAGATATTCAGGGCTGTTACGCAGAGCTCACTGCGCTGTTGACTCAGATCCAGTTTGACCCCGAGCACGACCGCCTGTGGTCAGTGGGTGATCTCATTAATCGAGGCTCCGATAACCTAGCCACCCTGCGCTGGTTTTATGACCACCGTGGTGCAGTCGAAGTGGTTTTGGGCAACCATGATCTGCACCTGCTTGCCCACTACGCCGGCGTGGGCAGAAAGAGCAAATCTGACAACTTTGAAGATATTCTTGAAGCCGAAGATGCAAAAGTGCTGCTCGACTGGCTGGTGCAACAGCCCCTCATGCACCGCGAGGGCCCACTGCTCATGACCCATGCGGGCATTCCCCCCTGCTGGTCGAGTGATGAAGCCTGGGGTTTTGCCCAAGAGGTCGCAGACGTTTTAACCAGCCATAGGCGTGTCGCGTTTTTTGAGGCTATGTATGGCAATGAGCCCTATCGCTGGTCGCCCCATTTACGGGGGCTAGCCCGTTTGCGAACTATCACGAACTACTTCACCCGAATGCGCTATTGCAATGCATTGGGTGGTCTGGATTTTGCCAACAAGGGTGCCACACCCAGCGATACAACCCTTAACGGCCAACCTTTATTGCCCTGGTTTAAACACCCCCATCGGCTAAAGCCCGAGGAAAAACTGTTTTTTGGCCACTGGGCATCTCTTGAAGGTAAGACCGACAGCGAGCAGTTTATTGGCCTTGATACTGGCTGTGTCTGGGGCCGCTGCCTGACCGTTTATGCCGTAGAAAGTGACCAATATTTCAGTCACCGCTGTGATCAGCCATGAAAATCTATCGTGTGGGCGGCGCCGTTCGCGACGAACTGCTGGGCTACCCCCACAGCGAAACCGATTGGGTCGTGGTGGGGGGCACCCCTCAGGCTTTAATCGATCAGGGTTTTAAGCAAGTAGGGCGCGACTTTCCGGTATTTCTGCACCCGCAAACTCAGGAAGAATATGCCCTTGCACGAACCGAACGCAAAAGCGGGTATGGCTATCACGGATTCGAGGTGCACGCCGCGCCATCGGTGACCCTAGAAGAAGACTTGGCAAGACGTGACCTCACCATTAACGCCATAGCCATGGCCGATGACGGCACCGTGACCGATCCTTACGGAGGCCGGCAGGACCTTAAAGCCAAATGCCTACGTCACGTATCGCCACACTTTGTTGAAGACCCCTTACGGGTGCTTCGAGTCGCCCGCTTTGCCGCACGCTACCATGCACTGGGCTTCACCATAGCCCCTGAAACTCTGGAACTCATGCGTGCCATTGTGGCTCAGGGGGAGCTCGAACACCTTGCCACCGAGCGAATCTGGGTGGAGACCGAGCGCGCTTTAGGGGAGCAGCACCCTGAAATCTACTTTCAGGTACTGCAACAGTGCAATGCGCTGGCCGAACTTATGCCTGCCGTTGCCGTTACCAGCGGCATCGATCGATTGTGCCGGGCTGCGCGATTCACAACCCGCACCGATTGCCGATGGGCCATTTTGCTCTCAGAGCTGCCCCCCGAACAGGCACGGGCGACTTCAGAGACACGCAAGGCGCCCAACCACTTCCGAGATCTCGCCGATCGGCTGACGCGCTGGCGCCCCAAAACCAAGCAAGCCCTGCGGGAGCCCGGCGACTGTATGGCACTGCTTGAGGGTTTAGACGCACTGCGCCGTCCGGAACCTTTTGACGGGTTTTGCGAAGCCGCA
>QXYP01000320.1 GCA_009886815.1 Halieaceae bacterium | reverse complement strand
CCTCTTCTAATGAAGTCTGACCCTTCACGACCTTTCGCAAACCATCTTCATAAAGCGTAATCATGCCCTGGCGGCGCGCAGCGCTGTGCAAAATAGTGGCATCGGCGCCGTCCATAATGACTCGATGCATTTCTTCATCGAGCGGAAAGAGCTCATGAATTGAGGTACGGCCCACGTAGCCCGTATGACCGCACTGGTCACACCCTTTGGCTTGGAAAACAGTTTGCTGACCGTCTGAGAGAAATCGCTGCAAATTGTATTTGCGAATCGCCACTTCAGACAGTTCCACAGGCTCTTTACAGCTGGAGCAAAGGGTTCGCACCAATCGCTGCGCTAACACGCCATTGACCGATGAAGTGATTAAATAACGCTCAACGCCCATATCTTCGAGCCGCGTAATAGCACCCGCAGCCGTATTGGTATGCAGCGTAGAGAGCACCAAATGGCCGGTTAAGGCCGACTGCACGCCGATTTGCGCCGTCTCGGTATCTCGCATTTCGCCGATCATGATGATGTCGGGATCCTGCCGTAAAATGGAGCGCAGTGACCGTGCAAAGGTGAGCTCAATTTGCGCTTGCACCTGAATTTGGTTGACACCCTCGAGTTGATATTCGACGGGGTCTTCAACGGTGATAATTTTTAGGCTCTCGGAGTCAAGCGAAGCCAAAGAGGCATAAAGCGTGGTTGTCTTACCCGAACCTGTAGGGCCGGTCACCAGCAGCACCCCGTGGGGCTTGGCCAACAAGGTTTGGTAGCGCGCGAGCGTATCGTCAGAAAACCCCATATCAGAAAGGCTGAGGCGAATGCTCTCGCGATCGAGTACACGCATCACAATGCTTTCGCCGTGCACCGTGGGAATAGTGGACACCCGCAAATCAAGTTCGTGGCCTTTTACCCGGGTCATGATGCGACCGTCTTGGGGCAGGCGTCGCTCGGCAATGTTCATTCCAGACAACAGCTTGATACGCGACGCAATGGCGGGGGCAAGGTTTGCGCCGGGCGGGTCAGGCTGCTCCTGCAACACCCCGTCAACGCGATACCTTAACTGGAGACCTTCTTCAAAAGGCTCAATGTGAATATCGGATGCAGAAACATCGACCGCACGATGGATAATTTGGTTCACCAAACGAATAACCGGCGCTTCGCTGGCGAGATCCTTAAGATGCTCAATGAATTCGTCATCGCTCTGACCAGAAAAGCGATCGCCAAACTCATCGTCTTCCTCATCGCCCCTTGTTTGATCCCGAGCGTCCAGCGCTTTGGCAATATCGGTCTCAAGTCCAAACACGACGCTGATCGTTTTGCCCAAGGACATTGCCAACGCTTTCTGCAGATACGAGTCCTGAGGCACAGAGGCTGCAAACACCACCTCTTCGTCGGAGCGCTTGACCGGCACCACCCCGTTAGACAACAAGAAGATTTCAGGAATCTCGGGCAGAGCCACCGGCTCTTCCGGGTAATCGGGACCCAACAACACAGGAATATCGAGCTGCTGAGACAAAGCCTGAATCATATCGAGCTCAGACACGAGCCCGAGCTTAATGAGGACCTGCCCGATTCGCTCGCCCATTTCCCGCTGAGCCAGTAAAGCACGATCAATATCGCGTTCCGATACCTTTCCTGCCTCAATGAGTATCTCACCGATCTTTTTCATTGAAACCCCAACTTAGTGCGCATCCGCCTTAACATAGGCGCCACACAGTTTACTGCAACCAATAATAGTAACGTTTAGGCCTCGACTAACTATCCCTACCCCCCCAAATAATACCACTATGACGCCCTAGGCTCGGCACGAAGTGGGACTAGCTTGGCCCGCATCACACCCCCAGCGCAAAAGCTATGCCAACCCCCCGACGATGCCACTGAGAGTGTTGGCTTGGGCTAGGAGCCTGCCAGGCTTGGCGTTTTTAGTGCACTAAGCCAGCTTTGAGGCTTAAGCGTCGGGAAATTGGTAGTCGACGAAAATATCCCGAAGGGTCGTCTTTTGGATTTTCCCCGTTGCGGTGTGGGGCATATCCTCAATGAACTGAACGTCATCGGGTATCCACCACTTGGCAATCTTGCCATCAAGAAATGTCTTCAAGGTCTCGGGTTCAAGATCCGCACCCTCAGCGTTGCGCACCACAACCAGTAAAGGCCGCTCCCCCCACTTGGGATGCATTCGGCCAATCACGGCCGCTTCGGCAACCTGAGGGTGCCCCGTGGCGCAATTTTCCACTTCAATCGATGAAATCCACTCACCCCCCGACTTAATGACATCTTTGGTACGGTCGGTAATGGCCACGTAGCCTTCAGGGCTAATAGTGGCGACATCCCCCGTTTCAAACCAGCCGGGCTCGGCATGAGCCTCGGAACCTTCCAGCTTGTAATAGCTCGAGCAAATCCAGGGGCCTCGTACCTTCAGCGCACCAAAAGCTTCGCCATCTCGAGGTAGCGTATTGTTGTCGTCGTCAGTGATCTTGACCTCAACGCCCCAGATGGGCGTGCCAACCGTCATGCGCAGTCGGGTAAACTCTTCCTGTGTGTAAGCGTCACGGTGCGCGCCGGCCGCATTGGCCGTGCCTAAGGGGCTCATTTCTGTCATGCCCCAGGCATGACGGGTATCTACACCATAAGTGTCAAACTCTTCCATGATGGACAGCGGACACGCGGAACCGCCCACGACAATCTGTTTCAGGGTATCAACACGCAAGTTCTCGCTGCGCAGGTGATTGAGCAAATTAAGCCAAACCGTCGGCACGCCCGCCGACATCGTGACGCCCTCCTCGTTAATGAGGGCAGCCAATGTGGCGCCATCACCCATTTTGTTTCCCGGCATTACCATTTTGCAGCCCGCAACGGGGCACGCATACGGATTGCCCCAAGCGTTAACGTGAAACATAGGCACAATGGGCATTACCACATCACCGCCAGACATACCCAAAGCGTCTGGCATGAGGGTCGCGTAAGTGTGTAAAACCGTAGAACGATGACTGTAGAGCACACCCTTGGGGTTACCCGTGGTTCCCGAGGTGTAGCAAAGTGCACAGGCCGCATTTTCGTCGAGCTCCGGCCATGAAAACTGATCAGACTGCCCTTCTAGCAGAGATTCGTAGCAGTACACATTGGCAAGCTCGGTGTCTGGCATGTTTTCCGGGGTCGCCATAACCACCCAGCCTTTGACGTTGCTGCACTCACCAGCCACCTGCTCAATAAGGGGC
>QXYP01000032.1 GCA_009886815.1 Halieaceae bacterium | reverse complement strand
GTTACTGGCATCCCGGCTCGCTTCAGACAACTGAGTGATGGGTAGCGTTGACGTATTCGACCCCCAAACACCGCCTTCTGCGAGGTAGCCTTCTAGCTCTTGGGTAATCTTGTGCTTAAGCTTAATATTTTCGAAAACCGCTTCGATGATTAAGTCACAACCTTGCAGGTCTTCGTTAGCGGCCGTTGGTTTGATCAACGCGAGAATGCCCTGGGCTTTCTCCTCAGTCATGCGGCCTTTGCTGACTCGCTTGGCCAATAGTTTTTCAGAGTAGGCTTTGCCTTTATCGGCAGCTTCCTGAGAGATATCTTTGAGGATAACTTCAATGCCTGCCATGGCTGAGACATAGGCAATACCCTGCCCCATCATGCCTGCACCCAGAATGCCGACTTTACGCGTTTTCTGGGGTTCAACGTCTTTAGGCCGAGAAGCACCGCCGCTGATTTGATTCATTTGGAAGAAGAACGTGTTGATCATGTTCTTGGCAACAGGTGTGCAAGCCAGGTAAGTGAGACCACGACTTTCAATGCGCATAGCGGTTTCAAAATCAACCCGCAGCGCCGCTACGGCGATATCTAAAATTTTCGCCGGTGCCGGTAGCAGCCCGCGTGTTTTTTGCTGCAGCATAGCGGCTGCCGCCGGTAGCATTTGAGCCACGGCCGGGTGATTAACGCCGCCGCCGGGTATTTTGTAGCCCTTGGTATCCCAACTCGCAGCCTCGTCGTCTTTATGGGCCGTTACCCAAGCCTTTGCCGCTGGCAGCAATTCATCGAGGGTAGCAACGGTCGCATCGATCAACCCTGAAGCCTGAGCCTTTGCAGGTGCAACCCGCTTGCCCTCTAAAATATATTCGTTAGAGGCCATCAAACCCATTAAGTAGATTGCCTTCACGACGCCACCGCCCCCGGGAAGCAGGCCTAAAGTAACCTCGGGGAATCCTAGCTGCACCGATTTATCGTCCCAAGCCACACGATGGTTACAGGCGAGTGCCAGTTCCAAGCCACCTCCCAATGCTGCGCCATTAATTGCCGCCGCTACCGGGACCGGTAATTTTTCCAAACGTCGCATGACTGCCTTGGTAGCCTCAACGCCATGGAAAAACTCTTCGGCCGAGTCTTCGGTCACTTGGCAGAGCATGTTCAAATCACCACCGGCGAAGAAAGTCTTCTTCGCTGAGGTGAGAACCACCCCCGTCAGTCCCTCTTCCGCCTCGAGCTTGTCAGCAGTGTCGCTGAGCAAGGGCAGAAACGCGTCACTCATTGAGTTGACGGGTCCATCCATGTCCATAGTGATGGTGACGATACCGTCCGCGTCTTTTTCGTAATTAAATCCAGTCATGATAGTGATGTCCTTATCTTTGGCTTAAACGCGCTCGATGATGGTTGAAATGCCCATGCCGCCACCCACACACAGCGACAACATGGCGCGCTTGGCATCTCGGCGCTCGAGTTCGTCAAGCATGGTGCTGACAAGGCAGCCACCTGTGGCGCCTAACGGGTGCCCCATAGCAATGGAGCCGCCATTTACGTTCGTCACCTCTGGGTCTAAATCCAGATCTTGCATGTAGCGCAACACGACCGATGCAAACGCTTCGTTAATTTCCCACAGGTCGATGTCTGCTTTGGTCATTCCCGCCTTCTTCAGGCATTTGATGGCTGCTGGCCCAGGTCCGGTCAACATAATGATGGGGTCGGTGGCGAGTACCGCTGTTGCCACAATTCGTCCTCTGGGCTTGAGGCCCAAATCTTTCGCCGCACGCTCACTGCCAATCAGGACCGCTGAGGAGCCATCGACAATACCCGAAGAGTTACCCGGAGTATGAACGTGGTTAATCCGATCTAGCTCTGAGTATTTGTTCATGATGATGTCGTCGAAACCTAGGCCGCCGTGCATCTCGAAAGAGGCCTTTAGCTTGGCCAAGCCTTCCATGGTTGTCTGGGGCTTAATGAAATCGTCGCGCTCAAGAATTGTAATGCCGCATTCGTCTTTCACAGGAATCACAGACCCATCAAACCAGCCGCTGTCTCGTGCGTGGGTTGCACGCTGCTGAGATTGCAGGGCATAGGCATCCACGTCCTCACGAGACCAGCCTGCGAGTGTCGCAATAGTGTCGGCACCAATACCTTGAGGCACAAAACCGGTTTTCATAGAAAAGCCCGGATCCGAACCCATGGCGCCGCCGTTGGAGCCCATAGGTACCCGAGACATACACTCAATTCCACCGGCAACCACCAGGTCTTCCCAGCCAGAGGCCACTTTTTGCGCTGCAATATTGACCGCTTCTAAACCTGAAGCGCAAAACCGATCAAGCTGAACTCCAGCCACCGATTCATCCCACTCAGCATTTTGAACAATCATTTTGGCAACGTCGGAACCTTGTTCGCCGATGGGTGTCACACAACCCATCACTACATCGTCCACATAAGAAGTATCGAGGTCTTGTCGAGACTGCAGGGCGCGCAATAAACCACCACCTAAATCAACCGGCTTTACTTCGTGCAAGGTGCCGTCTTTCTTGCCCTTGCTGCGTGGGGTGCGGACAGCGTCGTAAATGTATGCAGTTGTAGTCATGATTTCTCCGTTGGGATACACATGGAATTTATGTATGGCAGCTGTGATTTACCAGTACTCGCAGCACACCAAAAAACTGGCGGGTAGAAAAACATACTCCAAGTTCAAACTCAAGTACATCACCAGAAATGAGGGGTAGGTAGACACGGCTGTTAGGACGCTGAAAAAGACCACTTAGGCCTGCATTTCTCTCGCCACGACCCGTGTCATGCCAGTCGATGACTGGGCAATAAGCGTCGTGCTAGGCTAGTTTTTTGACCAGCCGCCAAAATAATACCGACAACGTAATAATCGCCAACATGGGGGCAATCAACAAGGGCAAGACACTCTTAAATACACCCACTTATGCAGGGGTGGCTGAAGATTTCGACCACACCTACAGAGCCCAACTTTTATTACCTGTCGATATATGGGTCGCTGCCCACGCCAGTCAGTATCAGCGCGACCAAAAATATACGCCCGGACAAGCTTACTCAGCAAGCACATTGGTCGACCCTGAGGGCTACATCAACGCCGTATTAGAGCTACAACGCACCTTCATACAACAGTTGCTTGAGGAAGCGCGGACCCCGTAGTGCTACCGCACAGCGGAAACGTGAATTTCTAGAGGCATCATCAGGGCGACTCGTCGATGGGGGTTTTCCGTGACTGCCCACGTTTTCGATAGCAGCGCTTCCCAAAAAAAAACACCCTAAAACAACATGATTCAAACTTAAATTTTTTAACACAAAGCCCTAGCATAATTATTTATTGGCTCTACACTCAAATCACCGTATTACGCGGTACTTGATGACTCCTGATAAATTGAATCTCACAATATAAGGACAACAATCATGCGCTACCTGTCTCTACTATTCGTTGCGTTTTTCGCAAGCGCTGCGGCAACCGCACAAGAAGCTGAAATGCGATCAGAATTTGTTTACTGCTCGCTCAATCCAGAAAAAACGATGGCCGACGTCAAG